>NZ_DCYU01000143.1:2514-12984 GCF_002331165.1 Pseudoalteromonas sp. UBA2102 | reverse complement strand
AATTTAGGTTGGCATTTTAGTGTTAGTGAATTTAAAGCACATTTTAATTTAACACAATTAGAAGTAATTAATGACTTTGCTGCGTTTGCTTATGCAGCGCCTTATTTAGACTCAACGCAAAATATTACTATTAAGCCCGGTCAAGCCGATGCAAATGCAAATATTGGTGTTATGGGACCAGGTACTGGCTTTGGTGCTGCGTGTTTAGTGCGTACAGCGCAGTCAACTGCAGTATTAAGCTCTGAGGGCGGGCATATGTCGCTTGCTCCTGTAAACGAACTAGACGCTTTATTAATTAACGAGCTTCGTAAAGAACACCCTCATGTATCTATAGAAACTGTTTTTTCAGGCCCAGGTATTGCCCATTTATACAAAGCAATGGCAGCCGTGAAAGGGGTTACAGCTAAAAATTTAGATGCAGCACAAATTAGTAGCCTTGCAAACAGTGGCGAGTGTGAAGTGTGCGATGCAACGCTTAATCAGTTTTGTGACTGGATAGGCAGTGTGGCAGGCGATTTAGCGGTAGTATACGGCGCATTAGGTGGCCTATTTATAGGCGGCGGTATTTTACCGCGCATGCAAACACGATTACTTGAAAGCCGCTTTGTAGAGCGTTTTTCGCAAAAAGGTGTTATGTCGCAATATGCAGGGCAAATTCCAGTTACTTTAGTAACACAAGATAACATACCGCTAATTGGGGCGGGTGCGTGTTTATATAACAGCAAGTAAATTTGCTTAATGGTTGTATTTGGATAATGAACAAATGAAAAAAGTAACCATAAATAGCGTAGCAAGCCATGCGGGCGTTTCTAAAAAAACCGTGTCGCGGGTTTTAAATAATGAGCCTAACGTGAGTGCAGCTACGCGCGAAAAAGTACTTAAAGTATTTAAAGAGCTTGATTACACGCCTAACCCAATAGCACGCGGGCTTGCGCAAAATCGCAGCTTTATTATTGGCTGCTTATACGACAACCCCAGTAAAAGTTATATAACACGCGTACAAACGGGTGCGCTTGCTGCCTGTAAAGAAAATAACTACAACTTACTAATACACCCGTGCGAATTACGTGGCGATGATTTAATTAACGATATAGAGCAGTTATTACAAACCTCGCGTTTAGATGGCGTAGTACTGACCCCGCCATTTGGTGATTTTGAAAAGCTCGCTAATTTTTTAAAAGCTAAAAAAATACCCTATGCACGGGTTGCATCGGCACTGCTAGAAGATGATTCAATTTCAGTGCGCAGTAATGACGAGCAGGGCGCTTATGAAATAACCGAGCACTTAATTTCGCTTGGTCATAAGTCGATTGCTTTTATTAAAGGCCACCCTGATCACAGTGCTACGCAACAGCGCTTTAAAGGTTACAGACGAGCGTTGGCAAGCCACGGTATAGAATTTGACGAGCGCTTAGTAGAAGAGGGTAACTTTAGTTATCACTCAGGTGTAGACAGTGCGCGCAGTATTTTAGATTTATCGCCACGTCCTACCGCGGTATTTGCATCAAACGATTACATGGCTGCGGCGGTATTAAAACTGGCCACACAGCGCCAATTACGCGTACCCGATGATATCTCTATTGCAGGGTTTGATAACGCACCAATTGCACGCCATATATGGCCGGGCTTAACGACTATTGCACAACCTGTAGAAGAAATGACTAAACAAGCTGTTACGCAGCTTATATCGCATATTTCGCAGCCACAAGAGCAGCCGTATCAGGTAACGCTAGAATCACGCTTAATTACCCGCGAGTCTACTGCTGCAATAAAATAACCCCCTTTTTTGTTTTTCACAGTAACCCGAATTTGAGTGACGCTTATTCGGGTTTTTTTTGTGCGGATTTTAGCAAATAAACTAAAATTAGCATGGTCATTAATTGGTCACGTTAAAATTTTACACTATTTTTGTTACTCAGGGTTGACACCGGTGTCAATGCTATGCGTTAATACAGTGACACCGGTGTCAGGGTTGTTGTGAGAGGCTCCCTGGTAGCGTACCTTTGAACGGGTAAATCAAAGATGCTCAGTGCAGTTATTTACGTGGAGTCTGTAATTGCTACTGAGCCTTTTTCCTCTAACTAATAGAGATGAGCTAAATTATGTTGCACCCTCGCATTGAAGAAGTCACCCAACGCGTTATTGAACGCAGTAAACAAACCCGTCAAGATTATTTAGATCGTATTTCGCACGCAAAAAAACAAACAAGAGTCCGTGCCGGGCTAGGCTGCGGAAACATCGCTCACGTTATGGCTGCGTGTAGCAGCGACGACAAAGCGCGCTTAAAGGCTGATGAGCAGCCAAATCTTGCTATTATCAACTCATATAACGATATGCTTTCGGCCCATGTGCCATACAAAGATTTCCCAGATTTAATTAAAGACCTTGCTACTAAGTACGACGCCACTGCCCAAGTTGCAGGCGGTGTACCAGCAATGTGTGATGGCGTTACGCAAGGGCGTGACGGCATGGAATTATCGCTTTTTTCTCGCGACGTAATTGCTATGTCTACTGCGGTATCACTATCGCATGACGTATTTGACGGCGTTTTTTGTTTAGGCGTATGTGACAAAATTGTCCCAGGTTTATTAATTGGTGCCTTATCTTTTGGTCACTTACCGGTATTCTTTTTACCTGCTGGGCCAATGCAATCTGGTATTCCTAACAAAGAAAAAGCACGTATTCGCCAAAAATTTGCACAAGGTTTAGTAAGCCGTGAAGACTTACTTGAAGCTGAAAGCGCCTCGTACCACAGCGCAGGTACTTGTACGTTTTACGGTACTGCTAACTCAAACCAAATGTTAATGGAAATAATGGGCTTACACCTTCCAGGTAGCTCGTTTATTAACCCTTACACTGAGCTTCGTGATGGTTTAACAGGTAATGCTGTAGAAACCATGCTTAAGCAGCTTACAGATGATAAAGAAAGCCCGTGTTTAGCAGATGTAATCAGCGAAAAAACCATTATTAATGGTTTAGTTGGCTTGCTATCTACAGGTGGCTCTACTAACCACGCTATTCATATTGTTGCTATCGCAAAAGCGGCGGGTATTCAAGTAACGTGGAAAGACATGTCTGATTTATCAGAAGTTGTACCACTACTTACGCGTATTTACCCTAACGGCTCAGCCGATGTAAACCATTTCCAAGCCGCAGGCGGTATGGGCTTCTTAATGCGTGAATTAGCCGGCGCAGGTTACTTGCATACTGATGTTAAAACAATGCTTGGTGAAGGTTTAGCGCCTTACATGATGGAGCCGCGTTTAGATAAAGACGACAGCTTAATTATGAGCAACTCAACAGGCCCTTCAAAAGTGAAATGGGTAGATTGCCCAGAAAACTCACTCGATGAAGAAGTACTGCGTCCAATTAGCAATCCATTTAGCAAGCAAGGCGGCCTACAACTACTTACAGGTAACCTAGGTAAAGCAGTCATTAAAGTCTCTGCTGTAGCCACTGAGCATCAAGTAGTAACAGCCCCAGCTAAAGTATTTAGCTCACAAGGCGAACTGCAAGAGGCATACAGCCGTGGCGAGTTAAACCAAGACTTTATTGCCGTGCTTAAAGAGCAAGGCCCTAAAGCGAAAGGTATGCCAGAGCTGCATAAATTAACGCCTGTAATGGCAACACTTCAAGACGAAGGCTTTAAAGTAGCTATTGTGACTGATGGCCGTATGTCGGGCGCATCAGGTAAAGTGCCTGCTGCTATTCACTTAGCGCCAGAAGCTGTTGAAGGTGGCATTATTGCAAAAATTCTTGAGGGCGATTTAGTAACACTGGATGCGCCAAACGGAATATTAAAAGTACATGTTAGCGACGAAGAGCTTGCTAAGCGTGAACTACAACTTAGCCAACCAAGCTTAACCTTTGGTACCGGCCGAGAGTTATTTACTGGATTTAGAAATATTGTAAGCAGCGCCGATTTAGGTGCGAGTGCTTTTGGACTTGAATAATAATTGCCACACACTGGGTAATGAGGAACAAGTAATGAGTATTGAAAAAATCTTAGCGTCGGCACCTGTGGTGCCAGTGGTTGTAATCGAAAAACTAGAAGATGCAGCACCACTCGCTAGAGCGTTATACAACGGTGGCTTAAAAGCCCTTGAAATTACGCTACGCACGCCTGTTGCAGTGGAAGCTGTAAAACTAATGAAAGCAGAAGTTCCAGAAGCTTACGTTGGTACAGGTACAGTGGTTGATAAAGCTAGCTTTGATGCTTCAGTAGAAGCAGGCGCTGATTTTATGGTAAGCCCAGGTGTAAGTGATGAATTATTAGCATTAGCTAAAGATTCAGACATCCCTTTTTTACCGGGTGCAGCAACTGCAAGCGAAGTAATGCAGTTAGCAAGCCATGGCTTTAAGTACTTAAAATTCTTCCCTGCAGAGGCTGCAGGTGGAACGGCAATGCTTAAGTCGATTGGCGGGCCATTGCCGCACATTACTTTTTGCCCAACCGGTGGTATTAGCCTAGCAACAGCCCCTAATTACTTAGCGCTTAATAACGTTATTTGTGTTGGTGGTACGTGGATGCTAGATAAGCAACTAATTGAAAACAAAGACTGGCAAGCCATTGAAGCGCTTGCTCGACAAGCAAGTGAAGTTAAATAGGAGTCTAAAAATGATTAATGTAGCAATTAATGGCTATGGCCGTATCGGTCGCAACGTATTACGTGCACTTTACGAGTCAGCACAAAACAGTGAAATTAAAATTGTAGCAATTAACGATTTAGCACCGGCTAACGTAAATGCGCATTTAACACAATTTGACTCAGTTCACGGTCAATTTTCTCAAAAAGTAACGTTATCAGATGACACTATGCTGATTGGTGATGACGTAATTACTTTGACTCAAGAGCGTGACCCTGCAAACTTACCGTGGAAAGAGTTAAACGTAGATATCGTTTTAGAATGTACTGGTTTTTTCACTAAGCGTGAAGACGCAGCTAAGCACATTACAGCAGGTGCTAAAAAAGTAATTGTATCTGCTCCTGGTAAAGATTTAGATGCAACGGTAGTACACGGCGTTAACAGCGATGTAATTAACGCTGATAGCAACATTATCTCTAACGCATCATGTACGACTAACTGTTTAGCGCCAATTGCAAAAGCAATTAACGACACAGTAGGTATTGAGCAAGGTAGCATGACTACAATTCATGCATATACAAACGATCAAAACTTATCTGACGTTTATCACCCAGATCTATACCGTGCACGTAGTGCAACACAGTCTATGATCCCAACTAAAACAGGTGCTGCTGCAGCTGTTGGCTTAGTACTTCCTGAGCTTGCGGGTAAATTAGACGGTATGTCGGTACGTGTACCTACTATCAATGTTTCTTTAGTTGATTTTACGTTTATTACTAAGCGCGAAACAACTGCTGAAGAAATCAACGAAGTAATGAAAGCCGCAGCAACAGGTTCAATGAAAGAAATTTTAGAGTACAACGAGCTTCCGCTTGTTTCTATTGATTTTAATCACAACCCTGCGTCATCAATTTTTGATGCAACGCAAACTAAAGCTGATGGCAAACTAGTTAAAGTAATGGCTTGGTACGACAACGAGTGGGGTTTCTCAAACCGCATGTTAGACCAAGTTAAAGCATTAGGTCAGTACTTATAATTGACCCTGTAAAAGTTTAGCTTTATCCAACCAAGCCTGCATTATGCAGGCTTTTTTATTTTGATTAATTTATACCCGCTCGTTTAATAAAGCGCTTAGCTCTTTAAAACTAGGCCGCGATGCAATATCAGTATTTATAGCACGCGCTGCTATATCGGACATTTTATTAAACAGTTCGCTTTGCTTATCTGCAGTGCTAACAGTGCTTAGCAAGTCCTCAATTAAGCAACCAAAAGCGCGGACTTCTATTAACTGTATTTGCTGTTGCTGATATTCACTAAGCATGGCTAAATTTGTTGCTGCACCAAAATCACCAAATAAAACGTCATATTGTTCATTTATCATGGTGTTATGGGCGTAAATATCGCCATGACTTACGTTGTTAGCATGTAAGTGGGCAAGGGTGCTTATCATTTGCTGGGCAACTTTATAAATTGCCTCAGGCGAATAGTGACAGTGTGCATTAAAGGTATCGCGCGTACAGGTTTCTAAACTTGGCGGCAAACCTAAATTAGTAAAGCGTGTATCTATTAGCTCCATAACTAAACCAAGCTGTGTGCTTTGCTCTATGTAGCTTAATACGTTAATTAAGTTTTTATGATAGCCTGCTTGTAAACAGCAGTTTACTTCATCAAGTGGGTAGCCATCGCTTGTAATTGCCCCTTTAAATAATTTTACCGCCACATCGTGCTGTGCTGTTTTAGCTAAATGAATAACGCCCGATGCACCTTGGCCAATTACTTTTTTAAGCTGAAAATTTTCAAGTGGGGTGTTTTGCAAACGACTGTTAGTTAAGCATTGAGCTTTATTAAATGCATTACCCGCAAAGGCAAGCCAAGCAAGTTTGGGGAGTTCTAATAGCCAATTATCAAGTTTTGTTAGGTTATTAGCAGAGAGCCTAACTAGCTCTAAATTAGTACAAGAGGCCATACTCGCGGGTAGTTGTTGTAGGTTATTTCCTGCAAGGGCGAGCTTTTTAAGCTGTGTGTAATTACCAAAGTCACTTGGCAATGCGCTTAATTTGTTATCGGTAAGTATTAACCATTCAATATTTTTAGGTAAGCTGTTTAGTGCAAACTCTGTTATTTGATTGCCTTTAAATGCAACCATAATTAAAGCAGGGCATTTAGCGAGTACTTTAGGTATATGTTTAAACTGATTAAACGATAAAAACACCCGTTTAAGCTTTGTTAAGCATGCAAACTCATCTGGCAGTGTAGTGAGATTATTGTTTGATAAATCGAGTACTTCTAGGGTATCTGCAAGGGTTAAAATTTCTAAAGGAAACTGTGTTAAGCCTTCTACGAGTTGTAAGCGAGTAACACCATTCAACCTACCAGACTTAAGCTCTGCAAGGGTATTCATAAATTTTCACAAGCCTTTTAAAATAAAAAAGCCAACATCGCTGTTGGCTTAAAGTAAATACGTTTAGTAAAGTTTAAAATTGCGCGTTATGGTAAACGTTTTGCACGTCGTCACAATCTTCAAGCATGGCTAAAAAGCGCTCCATTATTTCTACGTCTTCACCTTCAATAGGGGCTTCAACTTGTGGTACAAACGAAATTAAATCTACGTCAAAATCTGTAATACCCATTTCTTCAAGCGCTGTACGGGTGTTGTTGTATTCTGTATGTGGTGCAAAAACCGTCACTTTACCGTTTTCTACTTCTACATCTGTTACATCAACATCGGCCATCATAAGGGCTTCTAGTACAGCTTCATCGTCATCTCCATCAAAAACAAAAATAGCGAGGTGATCAAATAAATGTGATACCGAATTTTGTGCGCCTATTTTAGCGTTTGCTTTGGTAAAACAAATACGCACATCAGCAAACGTACGTTTGTTGTTGTCGGTTAAACAGTCAACAATAATCATACAGTTACCAGGCCCGTATCCCTCATAACGTGTGGCTGCGTAATCTTCACCGCCGCCGCCTTTGGCTTTGTCTATTGCGCGCTCAATAACGTGTGCGGGTACCTGGTCTTTTTTAGCGCGCTCGATTAAACGGCGCAGCGCAAGGTTACCATCTGGATCTACGCCACCATTTTTAGCGCATATGTAAATTTCTTTACCGTACTTAGAATAAACTTTAGTTTTAGCACCCGCAGTTTTAGCCATTGAATCTTTTTTGTTTTGGTAAGCTCTTCCCATCTGCGTTTCGCCTTAATATATGTAAATTATTGAATAAAATTGCAAGGCCGTATTCTAAAGGTAAAGCCGCACTATCGCCAGTAAATGGCGTTAATTAATCATCTTGCTGTTGTAATTGCCACATTTGAGCGTATTGACCATTTTGTAATAAAAGCGCTGAATGTGTGCCTTGCTCAACCAGTTCGCCCTTTTTAAATACTAATATGTTATCGGCATCAACTATAGTTGATAGCCGGTGTGCAATCACAATACTGGTGTGGTTTTGAGTTACATCGCGCATTGCCTTTAAAATGGCTTGCTCCGCGTGCGAGTCGAGCGCCGAGGTCGCCTCATCAAAAATTAAAATAGGAGATTGCTTTAAAATTGCACGTGCAATTGCAATACGTTGTTTTTCGCCGCCAGATACTTTTAAACCGCGCTCGCCCACTAACGTTTTATCGCCTTGCGCTAAAGTTGAAATAAAGTCTTTTAAATGGGCCATTTCTATTGCTTTATCTATTTCACTATCGCTTGCTGTGGGTCTGCCATAGGCGATGTTTTCGCGTATGCTGGTGTTAAATAGCACGGTGTCTTGTGGCACTATAGCAATGGCTTTACGCAGGCTATCGAGGGTGACGGCGTCTATAGCTTGGTTATCTATGGTTATACTGCCCGCGCTAATATCGTAAAAGCGGTAAAGTAACCGCGCCAAAGAGCTCTTACCTGCACCACTTGCACCTACAACGGCAACCTTACTGCCTGCTTTAACTTTAAAGCTAATATTACTAAGAATAGGGCGGTTGGCATCGTAACTAAAACTGACATTATTAAAGGCTATATTGCCTTTGCTAACACAAAGGTGTTGAGCATGGGGTCGCTGCGTTACCTGTGGTTTTTTATTAAGTAAGCCCAGCATGTTTTCTAAATCGGTTAGGGCGCGTCTTATTTCTCGATAAACAAATCCTAAAAAGTTAAGCGGTAAAAATAATTGGATCATGTAGGCGTTTATCATTACAAGTTCGCCAATTGTTAGAGCGCCCGTTACCACTTCTTTGGCACCTAACCACATTAGCGCTGTAATAGCGCTTGCAATTATTAACGCTTGGCCTGAATTAAGCGCAAGCAATGACATTCTATTTTTTAAACGGGCGGTTTCCCAATTTGCTAAAAAAGAGTCGTATGTTTTGGCTTCAAATTCTTCGTTATTAAAATATTTTACAGTTTCGTAGTTAAGCAGGCTGTCTATGGCGCGCGTATTACTAAGGTTATCGGCGGCGTTTGCCTCACGTATAAAACGGTTTCGCCACTGCGTTACTGTTACAGTAAAGGTAATATAAATAGCAACCGCTAATAAAGTTATTAACGCAAACCAAATAGAAAATAGCGAGCCAAAAATAATAGCAACGGTCAGTATTTCAAAAAGGGTGGGGACAATATTAAACATTAAAAAACGCATTAAAAAGCTCAGCCCACTAGTACCACGTTCTATATCACGGCTTATTCCACCTGTTTGCCTATCGAGATGAAAAGCAAGCTCTAGCGAGTGTAAATGTTTAAATACTTTTAACCCAATATCACGCATCGCGTGCTCTGTCACACGAGAGAACACCGCATCTCTTACTTCGCCTAAAAACACGCTGGCAAACCTAAGCCCACCATACATAAGCAATAGTAATGCAGGGATAACTAAAACTGAATTAATTGATTTATCAACCGAGTCGATAATTTCTTTTAATGCCCAAGGCATTAAAAGAGTTGCGCCTTTAGCTCCTATAAGGGCTAAAAGCGCTAAAAGTACGCGCCCTTTAAATTTAGTAATGTATGGCCACAGCGTTTTAATACTTTGTTTTAAGGTCATTGCATCGGCGCGTTTTATAGTACTGTGTTTAGAGCGCATTACGGATCTCAGTCAAATAAATACTTAATTAATATGCATTGTATTTTAAATACTTGCCCATATATACTACGCATCCCTTATTTTAGTTTGACGCAACCATGTTTAACATTCGTGTGTTTATAACTGCTTTTTTACTGTTTTGTGCGCTTTTTAGTGTTCAAAGTAGTGCGCAGTGCGCGACACATAAATTAAACACTGCAACCACCTCATTGAGTGTGTTTGCTGATAGCGTTGAGTTAGTTAAAACGCTGCCTATATCAAAGTCGGTAAAGGGGAGTAAGCACAAAAAAACTCATCAAACAGGGTTTGACGCTCATCAACCTAGGTTAACGGCTAGTAATTCTTCGTTATTTTTACATGTCGCGCAAAGTGAGCCTGAATACGACGTTGTATTTGAATTTTTTGCACACACCCTTTTTAGAGAAATATACCTAAGCCCCAACGCTTTTATTGCCCAACGGCCATGGTATACACTTGTAACGCATAGCAAAAAGTCGCGACTCAGTGGCTGGAAAGACGCTAATTTACTTTATACCGCTGCAAGCACCTATCACGCTTAATTTTCTTATTTAATTTTTATTAGGTTTTAACGTTTTACGTTTAGGCCTTGAGATTAATTGTGCTTTTAAAAAGTACGTTACCGGTTCTGGTAATAAGGAAACACCATGTTAAGTGTAAAAAAAGATCACAAGCCGTTTATGGCTAAATTTAAATTAAGCTATATAGCCATGCTTATTGTGCTGGTTTTATTAGCCATTAGCGCATTACCCAACTTATACCCAAATAAATCGTGGTTACATGTAAGCAATGCACCTCATA
>NZ_DCYU01000143.1:0-2131 GCF_002331165.1 Pseudoalteromonas sp. UBA2102 | reverse complement strand
TTAAAAGTTGAGCAAGGGCTAAATAATCAAACATCTATAAATATTTTGTTAAACGAGCCAACTAAAAGCGCACAAGCCCAAGCGGCTATAAAGGCGCAGTATCCAAACACGCAAGTTAAAATTGTAGAACATGCAACGAGCCCACTTTGGCTGCAAGAGTTTGGTTTATCACCAATAAAATTGGGACTAGATTTAAACGGCGGTGTGTTATTTGTACTCGACGTAGATTTAGATAAAGCAATTGATGAGCAATTAGTCAGTGCGTATCAACAAGCAAAATCAATTATTATTAAGCAAAAAGCGTACGGCCTTAAAGTGCTGCAAACAGGGCACGGCTTTGAAATAAATGCACACCCAAATGGAGCGAAAAAGCTTACCCCGGTAATCAATGAGCTACAAAGTCGCTTTGCTAATTTAGCAGTTTCAACAACCAGTAATGGTGATATTAAAAATGCAAAATTCACCTATTCAGAGCAAGGGCGAAGCAACTTTGATAAAGAAGTAATGAGCCAAACGCTTACAACGCTTCGCTCACGTATAGAAGAATTAGGCATTACCGAAGCCGTCACTCAGCGCCAAGGTAAAAACCGTATACGCATAGAGCTGCCAGGCGTGCAAGACCCAACAGAGGCAAAGCGCATCATAGGTGCAACTGCATCACTTGGGTTTTATCAGTTAAAAGAAATCGGTGGGCAAACATTTGATATGCAATCGGGCGGGTCCATCAAACTTGATCCTGTGCCAATTTTTACCGGTGAGCATATTAATAACGCCACCATAGGGCGCGATGACTGGGGTAAGCCACTTGTGCAACTTAGCCTTGATGGGCAAGGCGGCGATGCGATGTCGTCGTTTTCAAAAGCTAATATTGGTAAGCCTATGGCCACGGTTTACTCTGAGTACTCTCAAAACGCTAAAGGTGAAACCGTTAAAAAAAGCGAAGTTATAAATGTAGCGAATATTGCGCAGCATTTAAGTTCACGTTTTAGTATTACCAATATGAAAAGCCAACAGGCAGCGGCCGACCTAGCACTATTATTACGCGCAGGCTCGCTAACAGCACCGGTTACTATTGTGCACGAGCAAACAATTGGCCCAAGCCTAGGTCAAGAAAATATAACTAACGGCTTGGCCGCATTGATGCTGGGCATGGGTATTACACTTGCCTTTATGGCAATGTGGTATCGCCGCTTAGGGCTTATTGCAAACGTAGCGCTGTTATTAAACTTAACGTCGCTAGTGGGGTTAATGTCGTTATTACCAGGGGTTGTGTTAACACTTCCGGGTATTGCCGGGCTGGTACTCACCATTGGTATGGCGGTAGATACCAACGTTATTATATTTGAGCGAATAAAAGAAGAGCGTAGAAAAGGCCGCTCTGCTTATCAAGCTATTCAAGAAGGTTACAAGCAAGCCGCTAACACCATATTTGATGCCAATATAACCACCATGATCACCGCGCTTATTTTATATGGAATAGGTTACGGCCCAGTTAAAGGTTTTGCCATAACATTGGCACTTGGCTTAATAACCTCGGTATTTACTGGCGTGTACGTATCAAAAGTACTAAGCCAAACGGTATATTTAAAAATGGCTAAAAAAGCAGGAGTAAATGCACATGCTTAACACTTTTTTAAAGGGCGAGGCGGGTACACGTCTGCGTTTTTCGGGCATGCTTTTAAGCGCCATACTTGTACTGCTATCGGTATTTACGCTTAGTCAAAAAGGGCTTAATTTTGGGCTCGACTTTACCGGTGGTTACCTAACAAAATTTACCACCAGCCAAGGTGTTGAGCTAAAACAACTTGAGCAATTTATTACTAAAAATCACAATGGCGAGTTTGAACTAACCGCACAAGGGAATAATCACTTTCAACTACGCGAAGCGCCCAGCGGTTCAACAGCAAATAGTAGTGATTGGCAAAGCGCCATTACACAAAATGCAGATTTTAACGCCGAGGTTTTATCATCAGCGTATATTGGCTCACAAGTGGGTGATGAACTGTTTGAACAAGGTTGTTTAGCGCTATTTTCAGCTATGGTTGCAGTAATGCTTTATCTAGCTGTACGGTTTGAATGGCGTTTAGCTGTTGGCTCTGTGGTTGCGCTAGTGCATGATTTATTACTGGTA
>NZ_DCYU01000099.1:698-5884 GCF_002331165.1 Pseudoalteromonas sp. UBA2102 | reverse complement strand
AATTATTTAATTTCTACACGCTGCGAGCGCATAACAATCTCATCATTTAATTCAATGCCTAAGCCTGGCTCTTCTGATACTTCAAAAAAGCCATTTTTTGGTTGTGGATCTTGTAAGCACAGCTCTCGGTTCCACTTTTTAATGGCATAAGTATGATGCTCATGAATCAAAAAGTTAGGAATAGCGGTTTCTAAATGAAGCGATGCAGCTGTAGCAACAGGCCCGCCACATACATGCGCCTGAATACGCACATCAAAAATATCGGCGTAGTCACATACTTTTTTAGTTTCAGTAAAGCCACCACATAAACCGATATCGGGTTGTAGTACATCAATGCTTTGATCTTCTAAATAAGGACGCACACCCCAGCGGTTGTATAAACGCTCACCGCCTGCAATTGGCACTGCCACTTTATCTGCTACTTTTGCATGTAAAGAATGGTTTAAGTAGTTAACTGGCTCCTCGTAGTACATGCAATCAAACTCTTCGGCTATTTCACCAATTTGTATAGCAGAGGTCGCGCCAGGTAAGCTGTGGCACTCAAAAATAATATCCACTTCATCACCAACTGCTTCACGTATAGCTTGCATACGAGCACGGTATAGCTTCATTTCACCACGAGAAATTATTTTAGTACGGTCGTAATACGTATTGCCGTCTTTATCGTATTGGATAGGGTCAACTTTTACTGCATCATAACCTTCGCCAATCGCTTTTAACGCCGCTTCTGCGTATTCTTGCGGTTGTACTAACGCTTTAAATTCGCTGTCCCAATCAAACTGTAGCTGCGATGCATAAGTACGTAGCTTATCGTTTACTTTGCCGCCCAGTAATTGGTATACCGGTAAACCAAGTGCTTTACCTTTTATATCCCAAAGTGCTGTATCTATGGCGCTCATTGCTGCATAAACAACAGGGCCGCCACCTAAACCCCAAAAGCTTTCGCGTAACATACGCGACCATAACTTTTCGGTTTGAAACGGGTCGTGCCCAATTAAAAAAGCATCAGCCATTTCTTTTATCATTGCTGCTGCTGCGCTGTGGCCTAAATCGTAAGCCAAACCAGCCTCACCTACACCACTAATACCTTCATCGGTATGAATACGTACAAAAACCGGCGTCCAGGCTGGACGCTCTGGGCAATGAATATCAAATACTTCTACGCGATTTACTTTCATTAAAATTCCTTATTAGCCACGCAGGCTATTGTGCAAAACTGGGATCAAGTCGGTACGCTTTTCGTAACATGGCAGGCCACGCTAATTGCCCACCTGTGCTGCCGCTATGTACCACATTAGCTTGGTTATAAATATTGTCGATAATTGGCTGCGGCACCGGAATAACCTCTTGTGAGCTGGCTTGTAATGCAAGCTGAATTTCGCAGGCACGTTGCAAGTCATAAAAACGCATAAAGGCATCGCCTACGGTTGGGCCTACGGTTAAGCCACCATGATTTACCAATAGCATATGATTGGTATTGCCTAAATCATCTTGTAATACTTTGCGCTCGTCATCATTTACAGCCAGCCCTTCATAGCCATGGTACGACAGCGAAGGGAGCGAAAACATAGAGTATTGGCTTAGTGGCAATAGGCCATTTTTTTGTGTAGCAACGGCAATGGTTTCTTTAGTATGTAAGTGAATAACACAATGAGCATCTTCACGCACTTCGTGAATTGCGCTATGGATAGTAAAACCTGCTGGGTTAATGCTAAAGGGGGTGTCGTCAATAATATTGCCGTGCAAATCAACCTTTACTAGGTTTGATGCAGTTACTTCGTCAAACGTTAAGCCAAACGCATTTACAAGGTAGTGATCCGTGCCAGGTAAACGTGCCGATAAATGCGTGTATATTAAATCCCCCCAACGAAAATGCTCTACTAATCGGTAGCAAGCTGCTAAATCTACGCGCAATTGCCACTCTTGCTCCGACACTTTATTTTTTAAATCTAGTTGGGGTAAATCAATCATAATCAGCCTTTTAAAATACGTACAACAACACAAGTACGAATAGATGTTTAGAAGTCTAAAGCAGTATTAATTTTATAGCAAACACAAACAAAACAGCCACACAATTGTGTGGCTGTTTACGCTGCGCTTTAATTTAAAACGATAATACGTTTTTAAACGCGGTGCTTTATTTTACCTTTGAAAGGTAGTCAGCAATTGCTTCAAACTCTTCGTCCGTTACCGTTGCAACCATTGCTTTCATTGCAGCAGTCATACCATTGCTACGCGCGCCCGATTTAATATCTTTCATTTGGGCCACTAAATAGTCTTTGTTTTGACCATTAATTTTAGGGTATGCGCCCATAATAGGTGCTTTACCTTCTGCACCGTGACATGTTTGACACATTTTTTGGGTGTAAAGGGCTTCGCCATCAGCAGCGGCGGCGTTAAACGAAAAACTTGCGGCTAAACTAATACCCGCGCCTACTATTAGTGCTTTCATCTTGCTCATTATATTCACTCTTCTTTTTGACGGTTAGAAAATAGTCTATTGATTGTAGTAAACAATCTAGTAAAAAGCATACGTATCAATTTACGTTAGGCGATCAAACAAACATGACTAAGTTTTCAGCCATTGTTGTTAACTTTAGCAAACAATACTGAACAGACACTTACCATACTAAATCATCTGGTACTTCAAAGTCTGCATATGGGTCGTCTTCATCTTTTGGTTTGTTTTCAGGTTCAACATGAAAAACAATGTACTTTTCATCAACTTCTGCGACTTTACGCGCCGGCTCATCATCGAGTACGTAAAACTGCCCTTCCAGTACACAAATAGCTAAACGACCACCCGATAACGCTTTTTGAGTTTTCTCGTTTACGTCTATCCCTTTTACTTTGTTATCGTAAGTAAAATTAAAGGTACGCTCACCGCGGATAGAGTCTTGGTTATGATGCTCAAGTATTTGCTTAACACGAGCAACTTGCTCACGTTGCTTAAGCTCTTCATGGCGCGACTGGTTAAGTTCTTCAGCCTTTTTTTGCTGCTCTAATTTAGTTTGCTGTATGTGCTTTTGCAGATCGCTTGGGTTACTGGTAGCCCCTTTTTTTTGCTTTTTTTGTTGCTTACGTTTTTCTGACTTAGCAACTTTAGCTTTGTGCGATGTTGTTAACCCTGCTTGCAGCAATTGGTCTTGTAATGAACCCATGGCTTTGTTCCACTAAAAACTTATATTAGGTTTATTTTAATCACCAACGAGTACAAATAACAGTGCTATTAGCATTAATCTAGCAAAGGGCTGAATATACACTTTGATTTAGCGCAATTGTTAATGATTTAACCTATGAAATATAAGCCATTTTTCATATACTTTGGCTAACTTATCAGCTTATGTTTTAAGCCCTACAATGCGTTTTGCTCACTTACTTATTTGCTCGGTGTTTATATTTTTTGTGCTGTACGCACCTCAGCCTTTATTGAGCTTATTTGCTAGCGAATTTAACGTTCCCCCTGCGCTTGCCGGCAGCTTAATGAGCGTAACCATGCTGCCTTTAGCAATTGCGCCTTTGGTTTATGGGCTATTTTTAGCCAAGCAAAACCCGCTTATTATTTTACGTATTGCTATGTTTATTTTAGGAGTGAGCTGCATACTGTTTACAATAGCGCCAAGTTTTGAGCTATTACTTTTGGTGCGTTTTATACAAGGCTTAACCTTACCTGCCGCGCTTACCGCGATGACAAGCTTTATTAGTATACGTTACAGCGCAGATGCCTTACAAAAAAATATGACCTTATACATAGGCAGTACCATAGCTGGGGGCTACTTTGGCCGAGTATTGGCCGCTTTATTTAGTGATGTATGGCATTGGCAAAGTTTTTATTATGTTATTTCGATTGTGCTTATTGGCCTGGCTATAAGTATAAAGCCCACGGGCTTTGTGGTATCTAATCAGTCAGCACTTACGCCGTTAACGTATATTAAGCAGCTAAAAGATGCGGCAGTACTAAAATTGTATGGCGCCGTTTTTTGTATGTTTTTTTGCTTTGCAGCCTTATTAAATTACCTACCGTTTATTTTGCAAAACACCTTTTTAATTACAAGCACACGCGATATTGGCTTAGTGTACAGCGGCTACTTAATCGGTGCTTTAGCATCTATTGCAACACCTTGGCTTGCTAAAAAAGTGCCTTCAGCTTGGCATTTACTTGCTGCGGTTTTTATCGTGTATAACTTAAGCATTGTATTACTTATAAGCCAGCAACTGAGTGTGTTTTTAATCGCGTTTACGTTATTTTGTGCTGCTATGTTTGTTATACACTCAAGCGCTGCTCCGCTTGTTAACAAGATTAGCAAAGCGCCTGCAAGTGTAACAAATGGCGGGTATGTATCGTTTTATTATAGTGGTGGGGCGCTGGGCTCGTTATTGCCAGGTATTGTTTATCAACACTCAGGGCAAACTGCATTTATGCTTTGCTTACTGAGTGTGTGTTTTATTGGTTTAGTCTTAGTCACTTTAGGCTATCGAGAAGGTAAAAACATTACCCGAGGCTGATGCCCTGTATGCTCAAAAAAGGTATTTAAATCATTTTTTGAAAGCAGCCAAGTTTGAGTGTTTTCAAACGGGTGACAATGAAACAGCTCGTTAAACCAAATATCTTGATCAAGCCACAAAGTAACATTGCTTTGTTTATCGTTTGCTAAAGCAAGCATAGACACACACCCGGGCGCCACTTTTAAATAACGTGCTAACCGCTCGCTAGAGGCAAACCCCAACCGAGAAAGCC
Organism: Pseudoalteromonas sp. UBA2102; assembly: GCF_002331165.1. Taxonomy (NCBI): domain Bacteria; kingdom Pseudomonadati; phylum Pseudomonadota; class Gammaproteobacteria; order Alteromonadales; family Pseudoalteromonadaceae; genus Pseudoalteromonas; species Pseudoalteromonas sp. UBA2102. The sequence continues at coordinate 1,146 of NZ_DCYU01000099.1, read as the reverse complement.
CCTGTTGCTTAGATAGGGTTTTTAAATCGAGCTGTTTGTCGTGTGCGGTAATTACTAAAAAGTGCTTTTTGCCCTCGTTATCACGCAAAAACAAGTTTTTAAGTCGCGTACCTGGGCGCTCCACCATAAATGCATCAGCATCTAAACTGGTATGTAACGCAGGGTGTTCTATTACATCGTAATTTATACCTAATTGCGCTAACAACTGCGCAAGCTTTTCTTTATCGGCCAACATACTACAAACAACGCCCTCTTAGCTGCACACTTAAGTCACGCCATAGTACTTGTGTAATTTCGTGTTTATTTTCACAATAGTTATTTTCACTGAGGGTTTCGTTTAAAAACCTGACGGCTTCATCCTCAAGCTTAAGTTTTAACACACTAGAGTCTTCGAAGTGTTCTTGTTCTATGTAACGTTTTACATCAGAGCGGCTCGGTCTTTTTTCGC
>NZ_DCYU01000099.1:0-386 GCF_002331165.1 Pseudoalteromonas sp. UBA2102 | reverse complement strand
GGTCTTTTTTCGCCTCGCCCGCCGTTATTTAAGTTTATGTTACTGCGATGCTCAGCCTTTACCGATACAACATAAGCAAATATTTTGTTACCTTGCTCATCCAGGTTCTCATAAAACTGCTTGTTATTTATTTCATAAGGAGGCGCTTCATTACTGGCACACCCTGCAAGTAGCAAAGCAAGTATACAAATACTTTTTTTCATTGTTTTTGTCGTTTCGCGAGGTATTTTTCTCGAGTCTATCAAAAATAAACGATAACAGTTAAATATTGCTAAAAAATACTTGACCAAATTTATAAAAATATTTAAAGTTCACCCCGCTTGGAACTCAGCAGCCAAGTAATTACAACTATGTAATTTAGGAATGTGGGGCTATAGCTCAGCTGG
>NZ_DCYU01000057.1:25564-55152 GCF_002331165.1 Pseudoalteromonas sp. UBA2102 | reverse complement strand
TGCTGGGCGCGCGGGTCGCTCTGGCGAACCAGGCCAAGTATTACTGCAAACCCACTTTCCTGAACATCCTTTATTGCAAGACTTAGTAAACAATGGCTACCAAGATTTTGCCCGTTTTGCTTTAAGTGAGCGTGATGATGCCGACCTTCCACCCATTACCAATATGGCTATAGTTAGAGCACAAGGGCACAGTATTAAGCTCGTTGTCGATTTTTTGACGGATTTGGTTCCTGTTAACGGTGTATCTGGTATACAATTGCTCGGTCCAATTCCTGCCCCACTAGAAAGAGTGGCGGGTATGTACCGGTTTCAATTGCATATTCAAGCGCAAGACCGCAAAGTATTGCATCAGTATCTTGCGCAAATGGTCGACTATTTAAGCACCAGCAAACTTGCACAAAAAGTGCGTTGGAGCCTTGATGTTGACCCTATAGACATGATTTAGGTTAAAGCCAAATGGCACAGCACGATTATATTAATAAAAAACCAGCGGGTAGAAAAAACACCAAGCAAGCCCCTGCTAAAAAACCATTTCCTATACTTTTAGTTGTTATTACTGTTTTGCTTGTAGGCGGCTTTGCTTACGGCTTATGGTTTATTAAAAATAACGCCGACCCTGAGCTTGTTGAGCAGCAGGCGCACCCTAAAACAGCTGAAAAAGTAGAAATAGCTAAACCTCGCGCCCCTAAGTTCATTGAAGAAATTAAAGAGCACGAGATCCAAGTTGAAGTAAGAGAAATTGAGCAAAAAGGCCCCTATGTTATGCAGTGTGGGTCGTTTAGAACACACGCACAAGCCGAAACCCTCAAAGCTAAAATTGCCTTTGCGGGCTTAATTTCTGAAATTAAAAAGACCACAGGTACTAATGGTGTTTGGTATAAAGTGCGTTTAGGCCCTTATAAAACAAAGCGCCAAGCCGAAAGCGACAAAAACAAACTCAAGCGAGTGCATGTTGTTAGCTGCGGAATTTGGGGCTGGACTTGAAATTAGTCCATTCACCCATATAACCTCATCATAATCGTTTTTTACAAGCTGCCCCCGCAGCTTGATGATGAGGAATAACATGACCACTATCGTAAGTGTACGCCGCGACAATAAAGTAGTAATTGGTGGCGACGGCCAAGTTTCACTTGGTAATACCGTAATGAAGGGCAACGCCCGTAAAGTTCGACGCCTTTATAATGGCAAAGTAATTGCTGGTTTTGCCGGCGGTACTGCTGATGCCTTTACCCTTTTCGAACGCTTTGAAAGCAAACTAGAAATGCACCAAGGTAACCTCACTAAAGCCGCTGTAGAAATGGCCAAAGACTGGCGTAGCGACAGAGCTTTACGCAAGCTTGAGGCACTCCTTGCGGTTGCAGATGAAACTGCTTCACTAATTATCACCGGTAATGGTGATGTAGTGCAGCCAGAAAACGATTTAATTGCCATTGGTAGCGGTGGTAACTTTGCTCAATCAGCAGCCACTGCCCTATTAGAAAACACCGATTTAAGCGCTCGCGATATCGTAGAAAAAAGCCTGACCATTGCTGGCAACATCTGTGTATTTACCAACAACTTCCAAACAATCGAAGAATTATAATAGGACCCATTATGTCTGCTATGACCCCAAGAGAAATTGTACACGAGTTAGATCAGCATATTATTGGTCAAGCTAATGCTAAAAAAGCCGTGGCTATTGCCCTGCGTAATCGCTGGCGCCGTATGCAACTAAACGATGACTTACGCAGCGAAGTAACCCCTAAAAACATTTTAATGATTGGCCCAACCGGTGTCGGTAAAACTGAAATTGCCCGCCGTTTAGCTAAACTCGCTAATGCGCCTTTTATTAAAGTAGAGGCGACTAAATTTACTGAAGTGGGTTATGTTGGTAAAGAAGTAGAGACTATCATTCGCGATTTAGTTGATGTGTCAATTAAAATGACCCGCGAGCAACAAACTAAAAAGTTTAAACACCGCGCAGAAGAAGCAGCAGAAGAGCGTATTTTAGATGCACTTTTACCACCGGCTAAAGATCAATACGGTGAAACGCAGCGCGATGACAACTCATCTACTCGTCAAACATTCCGTAAAAAATTACGCGAAGGTCAGCTTGATGATAAAGAAATAGAAATAGATTTAGCACAAGCACAGCCAAACGTAGAGATTATGGCGCCTCCTGGTATGGAAGATATGACCAACCAGTTGCAAAGCATGTTCCAAAACATGGGTGGCGACAAACGTACTAAGCGTAAGTTAAAAATTAAAGAAGCCTTTAAGTTATTAACCGAAGAAGAAGCCGCTAAATTAGTTAACCCTGAAGAGCTAAAAGAGCAGGCTATTTTTGCAGTAGAGCAAAACGGCATTGTGTTTATTGATGAAATAGATAAAATTTGTAAGCGTGGCGATTCGTCAGGCCCAGATGTTAGCCGTGAAGGTGTACAACGCGACCTACTTCCACTAATTGAAGGCTCAACCGTTAATACTAAGCACGGTATGGTGAAAACCGACCACATGCTATTTATTGCATCGGGTGCGTTCCAAATGGCTAAACCATCAGACATGATCCCTGAGCTACAAGGTCGTTTACCTATTCGTGTAGAGCTTGAAGCACTAAGTGCTAATGACTTTAAACGAATTCTTACCGAGCCACATGCTTCCCTTACTGAGCAGCAACGTGAATTGCTTAAAACTGAGCAAGTAAATGTTGAGTTTAACGATGATGCAATAGAGCGCATTGCTAAAGCCGCTTGGCAGGTAAACGAGAAAACCGAAAACATTGGTGCTCGTCGCTTACATACGGTAATGGAAAAGCTAATGGAAGAAATTTCATACGATGCATCTGAACAAGCAGGCTCTACCCTTACTATTGATGCCGCTTATGTAGAAAAACATTTAGGCGCATTAGTTGAAGATGAAGATTTAAGCCGCTTTATTTTATAAGGTAGGCAAAAATACTATACTAAAAGCCTCCATATTGGGGGCTTTTTAATGGGACATATAAAATGAAACACGTAACAAAAGTGCATTATCATAGCGTGAGTAAAAACCTAGATGTTTACTTTGATGATGACAGTATGGCTGTATTTAGCTGCGAGTTTTTACGCGTTCACTCTCCCTCGGCCGAAGTGCAAGGGCATGGTGCAGAGCCAATGAAGTTGGTACTTAATAAACAACATGTTGGTATAAAAAAGATTGTACCGGTGGGGCATTACGCACTGAGATTAGACTTTGATGATGGTCATAACAGCGGGCTATTTAGCTGGAGCTACTTTGAAACACTACAAGCGCAGCACGAAACCTTGTGGGATAAATACCAAGCGCGTCTTGGCGAGCACGAAAAAAACAAAGACAGCGTACCAATAAAGTTTGTTCCTTAAACCTTATTGGCTTTTTAAACGCTACACTGTATTACACTTTAAACTTATCAATAGCCGCAAATAATACGCGCGCTTGTTCAGAGACTTCTTCACTGGTTTGCGCATTATTAACTGCATGCTCAGAGGCATCTTGGGCAATGTCTCTAATGCGTACTACATTTTTGTTCACCTCTGATGCCACCTGACTTTGCTCATCAATAGCAACGGCAATTTGAGTGCTCATTTCCATTATGGTTTGCACATCTTCGGTAATAGCGCCGAGTAAATCACCCGCTTTAATAGCTTGTGAAGCACTTTCATCACCTTGCGAGCGACATTGATGCATAATACTTACTACCTCTTGCGTGCGCTGCTGAAGCGTATTAATAATGCCTTCAATTTCACTGGTAGACTCTTGTGTACGTTGCGCAAGCGAGCGTACTTCATCCGCCACAACAGCAAACCCTCGGCCTTGCTCACCAGCACGAGCGGCTTCTATCGCGGCATTCAATGCAAGTAAATTAGTTTGCTCTGCAATGCCTCTGATTACATCGAGCACAGAACCTATGGTTTCACCGTCTTTTTCAAGTTGCGATACCACACTTGATGCGTTACCTAACGACGAAGATAAATCGCGTATGTGCTTAACCGTAGAGTCTACTTCATTACGCCCTTGCTGCGCGCTTAGATTGGTTGACTCTGCTTTTTTAGCAGCAGCTTCGGTATTATGAGAAATATCTTGAATCGTTGCCTGCATTTGCGTAGCCGCAGTGGCAACCATATCCGCCTCATGTAACTGCTCTTGCATGCCTGAACTTGTTGCAGAGGTACTTTCAGATAAGTGCTCTGTTGCCACATTTAACGTATTAAGCGCGGTATTAACTTCGTTTATGAGGTTTTTAAAATCGCCTATTAAACTATTAAAGTCCGAGGTCATAATGGTAACTTCATCATTACCTGTTTGCTCTATCATTACGCTTAAATCGTTATTACGGCGTATGTCGTTTATGGTGTGATACACCCGCTCAATAGGCACAATAATTGAGTGGCTAGTAAAGTACACCAACGCCAACACTATAATGCCCGAAATAACAAATACAACGATGGCAATAAACTGCGCTTGGTCAACGCTTTTCTCAACTTCCAGCTTAGTTGACTCAACAATTTGACCAACAACTTGATCGCTTTTTTCTACGTTAATACGCATAACGCCTAGTGCACCTGAGTCTAAATCTAGCCCTAATTGCGTTTGTGCCTTTACAAGATTTTGAAAAGCGCTTTGATACGTATCTATTAAAGGGCTTATTTGCGACTTATAACTACTTTGCAAATCAGCTTGGGTAATTTTTTGTTTAAACGTACTAATAAGTTCGTTAAAGCGAGTTAAGTATTTTGCATCAAAGCGCAGCATAAAATCTTTCTCAGCGCGTCGCAGCTGTAGCATTGCCGATAAAAGCTCAAAGTTATCTTGCTCTTTTAATAGCACCTCAACTTCGTGCACTGCATTTCTGAGCTTGCCATATAACCCATCTTTAGGGTTTAAACCTATCTGTTGCTGTAACCTAACAACCTCTGAAAAATTGTTGTTGTAGTTAGTAATAAGCGTATGAAAATGTTCAATTTGCGCTGTGGTAATGCCCTGCTGTTGCATTACCTCCTGCAGCTTTTTGATTTTAGTGCTTAGCTGTTTAAAATCCTTATCAAATGATGTAAGTGCTTCCTGCTGCTTGTAAAAAAGAAAGTTTTTTTCATGCTTTCTAAGCTCTAGTGCATGTACGTTGAGCTCTTCTGCAAGCTGAATTGTTTTATTCAGATTGAGTGTTACGCGTGACTCATAAATTATCACACACAACAAAATGACCATTGCCAGACCGACTACCACTGCATTAAGTTGCAAACGCCTTTTAATGGTTAAGTTTTGTAAAAAATTCATTGAAAACACCTATATTTAATATGCACTAATAGTGTAGTACGTTCTGGCGCTTTATATTGAACTTTTTATTAACTTTTTATACATATAACTCATGCTTTTAGATTAACATTACCCCATAAATCTTTATGCAATGAGTGAGTGTCATGCCACTGTTTATTAAGTAGCCATTTAACCAAAGGGGCAGGATCACTGGGAAAATTAATTTGTTTGTTTTGCGGGGCACTATTCCAATCATCCAGCGCTTGCGGGTTTAAATAGTTCATTACATGGGCCATTTTCATCGCCCGCAATGTTTGTGCATTTGCATCTTGTTCAAACTGACCATCGAGAGGTTTAAGTAATAATTTTTTCCCAAGCTTTAAGGCCTCACTTGCCAGCTCAAAGCCTGCATTACCAATTACGCCACTGGTATTTGCTAAGTCGTTTAAAAACCCCGCTCGTGAAGGAGTGCGCAAATGAATATGCCCGAGGGATTTATCCTGCGCGTGCGGGTGGTAACAGTAAAACTCTTTTTCTGGGAAGTCCTTTAAATAATCAATAATGTTGTCGAGGTTTTCAAAGGGTAAATACACCAGCACTTTATTCATAACGGCTACAGGATTGCCATGGTTATGGTTTGCAATAAAGGGCGGTATAATATTATCTGCAAAGGGCTGCCAATGTACGCCTAAATAGGTGCTTGCTGGCGCGTAGTGCTTAATAAGAGACTTTCTAAATAAACCACGACCAAACATAGGCACGCTATTAGATAAAAAAGCCGCCTGGTGACTAATACCGACTACAGGCACGCCTGCGCGCTTAGCAGCCCAGGCTGAAATAGGCTCAAAGTCATTTAAGACGAAATCGTATTTTTTTACATTAAATGATTTTATATCGTTAACTAACTTACACACTCGGGCATTTTTTAATGTTTGATAGCTTTTTACTTGGCCATTTTTAGTGCTAAACGATAACCCCCGAAACGTTTTGTAATCAGCAAAGTCCTGCATATCAAAGTAGTCTTTTTCAGGGCGCCCTGAAAAAACGTAATCTACATCTATACCTAACTCTTTAAAACAACTTGCCATAACACGGGCGCGCGTAATGTGACCATTACCTGTGCCTTGTATGCCGTATAATATCTTCATACAGGCACCACCAAAGCCAGCGCAAATAAACCACATGAACTGCCAATAACGGCGCCTATTATTATATCTGCCGGAAAATGTACGCCCAATACTACGCGAGAAACCGCCCCCCCCGATGCCCAACTAAACCAAAGCCACGCATACTCTGCAAAAAAGTGACTCAATATTACCGCAACTAAAAATGCTGCTGCACTGTGTCCCGAAGGCAAACTAAATTTGTCACTAGGTACAATATACGCATTACTGACTAAGCAATCGCAGGGGCGGATTCGGCCAAAGCTACGTTTTGCTAAAAAATAAATAGGCCTTTCAATTGCAAACCCCAGTAACACCGATATTGGCAATAACTGATGCTGCTCATTGGTACTTAGCCACCAAACAGCGCCACACATAAGTAAATATAAACCACCATCACCACTTTTAGATAAACCAAGCGCAGCCGTTTTCAGCCATTTGGGTGAATTATAATTAAACAGAGTTAAAAAGAGTTGTTCATCCATTTGAGCCATTTTTTTAAGCACGTTATTGTCGTTCATTATTTACCTTTAGCTGCACAATATCTAACCATAGTTAAAGCTTAGTGGCAGAAAATAACAATTGAGTGACGCTTTTAAGACACTATTGTTGCCATTTCTAATTTCGGCATTTTTTGAATAAATTTACTGCTATTAAGTCGTTGTTATTGCATATAAGGAGGGTATACTGAGGGTAACTTATGTACCCTTTGAGGATAAAATAATGGATTACAGCACTTCTGACTTATGTGACTTTTTTGCCGATGTGGTTGACGTGCTTGAACCGATGTTCATCAACTTTGGTGGTCGACACACGTTTGGCGGCCGAATTAAAACGGTTAAATGTTTTGAAAATAATGAACTGATCCGTGAAATACTCTCACAAGACGGTACTGATCAAGTACTACTTATCGATGGTGGTGGCTCAACACGACGCGCCCTTATCGACATTGAACTTGCAGAGCTTGCGCTTGATAACAACTGGAACGGCATTATTGTATTTGGTGCTGTGCGTCATGTAGATGAGTTAGAAGAAATTGATTTAGGTATTCAAGCGATTGCATCAATTCCTGTTGCCGCCGACAGCGAAGGCGCTGGTGAAGATGGCATTGGCGTTAACTTTGCTGGTGTGTCGTTTTTTGATGACGATTTTATCTATGCAGATAGTACTGGCATTGTATTATCAGCAGAAGAACTTGAACTAGAAGTTATCGAAGAATAAAGTAACAAGCAGTGCTCAACAGAGCACTGCTTACGCCACCACTAATAATTTTTGCTGCTCAATACGGATTCAACACAGTGCACCCTACCTTAAAAGTGTATGATGAAAACGCCGTTAAACCCTACTGCTCCACACGCGTTAACGAAACAAAAACCTGGCAGTCTGTTGCCCTATTAGACACCCATGTAAATGTACAACAAGCCCTTAATGATGCAGCGCAATTTGGTATTCGCTACGTATTAATTGGTATATGTGAAGATATAGGCCCTCGCGCTAATTTAGGCAATGGTGGCTCACATCAAGCTTGGCCCGCTTTTTTACAATACTTTTTGAACCAACCAGTTAACCAGTTTAACGCGACCCAGCAGGTATTGCTGTTAGGCGAAATTGACGTTGATGATGTAATGGTGCAAGCGCAAGGCTTAAATAACCAGCATGCTGAAGAGCTGGCTCAACTACGTAAACTATGCGCAACAATAGATGAGCGAGTAGAGGCGGTATTAACGTTAATATTTAATGCGGGCCTTGAGCCTATTATTATCGGCGGTGGGCACAATAATAGCTTTGGCATACTCAGTGCTTTAAGCAAACATAGTGGGGCTTCAGTTAACGCTATAAATTTTGATCCCCATGCAGATTTACGGCCTTGCGAAGGTCGCCACAGCGGCAATGGCTTTAGCTATGCCTTGAAGAAAAATGCATTGCAGCAATATCATATTATTGGCCTGCATGAGCAAAAAAATAACCAAGCCATTTTTGACTTAATCGCACAAAATCAATGTAGTTTTCACAGCTATCAAGCTATTAATATACGCAGAGAAATATCACTAACCGACGCCGTACAGCACGCCTTAGCAGCGTTTAATAAAGCGCCACTTGGTATTGAACTCGACTTAGACAGCATTTCATTTTTACCGGCCAGCGCGTATACATGCTGCGGCTTTAGCGTTAGTGATGCTGAGCATTATGTGTATTTAACAGCAAAACACAGCACTGCCCGCTACCTACATTTGTGTGAAGCTGCACCGCTAAATCACCCCGCAGGGTTAACAGCAGGTATGCAAAGCTGTGGGCAAATTATTAGTGCATTAGTTAATGCCTACTTACATGCAAAAACGCGTTAATTGTAATTAGCTTAATTAACCGCTGTATTTTTAAGGCCGCTGAATTACGTTACTGACTTAGCTAAAAATGGTGAGTTAATTGAGCTTACTATTGGCAGGTGTATAACTCACTTTTGCACGCTATACGCTTATAAGTGAGTAATTCTATCGCAGCGAATTGCTGAATTTCCCTTACAAAATAATTATTGCAGCTTGGCATAACTTATTGTGTCTGGTGAGCCTGCCACTGCTTTAGCCAACTCATTAAGCCAATGCTGCTTAACGGGTGGCCAAAATAATAACCTTGTGCTGCGTGCGCTTTTAAACTTTTTACAAACTTTAATTGGTCTAAGGTTTCAACGCCCTCAAAAATAACCTTGGTATTTTGTTGGTTATGCATTTCAACCATACCGCCTACTAGGCTGCGAATATTATTTTGATTGCTAAAATCTGCAGTAAGCGATGGCGCCACCTTAATGTATTCAACAGCTAGATTTGGCAGCTTAGAAAGAACAATGGGGTTATTGCCTAGCCCATCAACGCATATCTTTAAACCTATATTATTTAATCGGGCAATCATCGCACGGCCCTTATTATCTAAATCTGTGAATATATGCAGCGGGCATTCAACAATTAAATCTCCGTGCTGTAAGTTGTGCTCACTCACCACACTATCTACAAACTCAACAAACTCTTCGTTAAGCATTTCGGGGCCAAATAAGTTAATGCTCAGCGGTATAGCAATTCCCTCTATACGCAACGCCATGGCAAGCTCTGCAGCCCGCTCTATAACAAATTTAGCCAGTGGGTAAGCTAAACCCGCAATATGAATATCATCAATAAATCGGTGGGCAGATAAAATACCTTGTTGAGGGTGCTGCCAACGCAACAGAAGTTCTAAAAACTCAATTTGGCCGTCGTCATTGCGGATAATAGGCTGAAAATAGAGTTCAAGCTCGCTTACAAAATCAATATTAGCCAGCTCTTTTAAACGGGCTTGCTGCTCAAGTTGCTCAACCATCATTTGTTGATGGTACACAACCACTGCTTTTTTAGGCTGACTATCAAGGGCTAAGTATGCACACGATACTAAGTTATCAAAGTTAGCGTCTTGCTCATCGCAATTAACGTAACTCGCCCTTGCTTTTACCTCTACGGTACAGTTAGCGACGTTAAACGGCTTAAGTGTTGCGCCAATAATTTGCTCAATGATGTGTTCATGGCTATGTTTGTGCACGGCTAAGCTGCAAATAAAGGCAAAGTTAAGACCGCCTAAATGCGCCAATTTTTCTTGACCACCTAAGTCAATCACATTGTCGTTATTTAGTAAGTCTTTTATTCTGTTGGCCGATTGTGCCAACAATAAATCCCCAAAATCTCTGCCTATGTGCTGATTAACTTGCTCAAACCCTTCTAGACGAACAATCACCAGTGCTGCTTCTAGCTGTTTTTCTTTACACCAGCAGTAATAGCCCTGGCGTAACTGCTGTTTATCTGCAAATGCAGCAAGAGGAGAGTCATCTTGGTACGGTTCAGGCTCATTAATGTTATGCGAATCTTCAACTTTGGGCTCTTCTTCCTCGCTCATTAGCCCTACAACCGCTAGCAGAATAATAGCCACCACCACCCAAAATAGGGGCACGTCCATGAGTAAATGCGCTGAAAACAACACCACAAATAGCAACCCTGAAACGGCGCTTGTGATAATCATGCTCCAACTATTACGCTCAAACGCTTGCCATAAATGAAAGCAAAAACCAAAAGCGAGCAATATTGCTAACCAAGCAGCCCCGCTGCTTAAAATGGCTAAACCGACAGCGCCTGTACATAAGTAACTAAATTTAATACTGGTATTTTTAACCGCAAATAACGTAGCGACCATCGCCATTAACAGCGCGCCGCTAAAAAATATTGGAAAGTTACTGTCAGTCAAAATACTCAAGCTTACGCCACTCCATTAGCAATAAAATTTAATAAAAGCATGTTAAATATGGACAAAAATAATACAAACTAATTAATTCTACCCAAAATCCATAGATTTAACAGTTTATTTACGCCAAATTGGTAACTTAATTGTGCAGGGTGACTTATTTGCCAGTGCGCAATATCAGCCCTTGCTCCAACCTTTAGCACGCCTCTGTCTTTTAAACCTAGTGCCTGCGCTGCATTGCGGGTTACTCCCGCAAGGGCCTGCTCAGGGGTGAGCCTAAATAAAGTACATGCCATGTTCATCATTAAATGCACAGAACATAAAGGCGAGGTGCCTGGGTTAAAGTCACTGGCAATAGCAATAGGCACATTGTATTTTTGCAGCAAATCGATGGGAGGAAGCTGTGTTTCTCGTAAAAAATAAAAAGCCCCAGGTAATAAAACAGCCACAGTGCCAGCCTCTGCCATGGCTTTTACGCCGTTTTCATCAAGGTACTCAATATGATCAGCTGAAAGACCTTTATACTCAGCCACCAGCTGTGCGCCCTGCTGATTAGAAAGCTGCTCAGCATGGCATTTTACCGGCAAGTTATGTTTTGTAGCTGCATCAAACACTTGTTTTGTTTGTGCAAGACTAAAGCCTACATTTTCACAAAATACATCCACAGCATCGGCAAGGTTATTAGCCACTACCTGCTCAAGCATCTGCGTACATACTAAATCTATGTATTCATCTGCACGGCCTTTGTATTCAGGGGGTAGCGCATGTGCACCTAAAAACGTGGTTTTAATATCAATAGGATGATGCTCGTTAAGCAAACGCGCCACTTCTAAAATTTTTATTTCGTTTTCAACATCAAGCCCGTATCCCGACTTTATCTCAGCAGTCGTTACGCCCTCGGCAAGTAAAGTGTTTAAGCGATCTTTTGCATCAACAAATAACTGCTCATGATCTGCCGCGCGAGTGGCCTTAACGGTACTGGCTATACCGCCACCTTGTGCAGCTATCTGTTCATAGCTTACACCTTGTAAGCGCTGCTCAAATTCCTCAGCTCGGGAGCCTGCAAATATTAAATGTGTATGGCAATCAATAAGCCCAGGCGTTAACCATTGCCCTTTAATACTTAATGTAGGGGTAGCAAAGGCATCAAAACTGGGTAAGTTTGATTGCTCACCTAACCATACAATTTCGCCGTTTTTAATCGCCAGTGCCGCATTTTCTATAGCCCCATAAGGTGCATCTATTGTGCTATCCATGGTTGCTATGTTGGCATCAGTTAATAATAAGTCGAGATCTTCTAAGGCGTAACCCGTTGTTTTATTTTGCATACTTAGCTCCCTAACGTGCTTAAAATACAGTCTAACAATACACCTTGTATATACAAGATAATTATGCCATCTTTATTAAATAGTTTATTTTAAGTACAGCTAATAATAGTAATGACCACTCCTAAATTTGCACAAATAAAACAATTTATTGTCGATAAAATAAAAAATGGCGCATGGCAAGAAAACCAACGTGTCCCCTCAGAAAACGAGCTTAGCAGCCAATTTTCTGTAAGCCGTATGACCGCACGACGTGCACTGAGCGAATTAACAGATGCCGGCATTTTAACGCGCAGCCGAGGGTTAGGTACGTTTGTAGCCAGTTTTAAATCGCAGTCGTCACTACTTGAAATTAAAAACATAGCCGATGAAGTAAAAGAACGTAACGGGCAATACAGCTGTAGTGTGCAAGTGCTTGAATCAATCAATGCGGTAGCACCCATAGCCATTGCGCTTGGCGTTGAAGTAGATAGCGTGGTGTATCGCAGTGTGCTTGTACACAATGAGAACGACAAACCACTGCAAGTTGAAGAGCGATTTGTAAACCCAGCTTTAGCCGCGGGTTATTTACAACAAGACTTTAGCGCCCTCACACCGCATGAATACTTATCGAGCGTAGCGCCGCTCACACAAGCGCGCCACACAGTGGAAGCGGTTATGCCTAACTCGCAAATGTGCCAATGGCTTAACCTGTATAACGAAGAACCCTGCTTACAGGTTATTCGTCGTACTTGGTCTACAAAAGGCATAGTGAGCTTTGCTCGCTTAGTATCACCGGGCAGTAAATACCGTTTGGGCGGGCACTTAACATTTAAAAAATAATAACAACGTAACGCTCAAGGGCGTTTTTTTGTAGCTGACCATCTTGTATATACAACAGGAGAAATTCATGAACAACCGGCTCGACACACACCGAGAAATCCGCGCGCCTCATGGCGATAAAATTAGCGCTAAAAGTTGGCAAACAGAAGCCGCTAAACGCATGTTAATGAACAATTTAGACCCTGATGTGGCAGAGCACCCTCACGCGTTAGTGGTATATGGCGGTATTGGCCGTGCGGCAAGAGACTGGCCAAGCTTTGATAAAATAATTGAAACCCTTGATAGGCTCGAAAACGACGAAACCCTGCTTGTGCAATCGGGTAAGCCCGTGGGCGTATTTAAAACCCACGAAAACGCGCCGCGCGTTCTCATTGCTAATTCTAACCTGGTGCCACATTGGGCAAATTGGGAGCACTTCAATGAGCTCGATAAAAAAGGCTTAATGATGTATGGGCAAATGACCGCGGGCTCTTGGATTTATATTGGCTCACAAGGCATAGTGCAAGGCACTTACGAAACCTTTGTAGCAATGGCAAAGCAACACTTTGGCGGTAATGCAAAAGGTAAATGGGTTTTAACAGCAGGCCTTGGCGGTATGGGAGGCGCACAACCACTCGCCGCGACGATGGCAGGCTTTAGCGCATTAGTTGTGGAATGCGACGAAACCCGTATCGATTTTCGAATTAAAACCGGCTACGTTGATGTAAAAGCCACGACACTTGAGCACGCGCTTGAGCTAGTTACCGATGCTTGCATTAAAGGTAAGGCATTATCGGTAGGCTTATTAGGTAATGCTGCCGATATTTTTACTGCACTGGCAAACAGCAATATTACCCCTGATATAGTGACCGACCAAACCTCAGCGCACGACCCACTCAACGGCTACCTACCGCAAGGTTGGAGCATGCAACACGCAGCAAAAATGCGTGAACAAAACCCACAGGCAGTGGTTAAAGCCGCTAAGCAATCTATGGCAGTGCAAGTAAACGCCATGCTAGCACTTCAAAAAGCCGGAGCTGCCACTACCGACTATGGCAATAACATTCGCCAAATGGCATTTGAAGAAGGCGTTACCAACGCGTTTGATTTTCCGGGCTTTGTGCCTGCTTATATCCGTCCGTTATTTTGTGAAGGAATTGGCCCATTTAGATGGGTTGCGCTTTCGGGCGACCCCGAAGACATTTATAAAACCGATGCAAAAGTGAAAGAGCTTATCGCAGAAGATACCCACTTACATAACTGGCTTGATATGGCACGTGAGCGCATTCAATTTCAGGGGTTGCCAGCGCGCATATGCTGGGTTGGTTTAAAAAACCGGGCTCGCCTTGCACTGGCCTTTAACGACATGGTTAAAAATGGCGAGCTTAAAGCGCCGGTTGTAATTGGTCGCGATCATCTCGACTCTGGCTCTGTAGCAAGCCCCAACCGTGAAACCGAAAGTATGCAAGATGGCTCAGACGCCGTTTCTGATTGGCCGTTACTTAATGCTTTGCTTAATACTGCGGGTGGCGCAACGTGGGTGTCGCTGCACCATGGCGGCGGAGTGGGCATGGGCTTTAGCCAGCACGCAGGCGTGGTTATTGTTGCAGATGGTAGTGAACAAGCTGCGCAACGCATAGCTCGTGTGCTTTGGAACGACCCTGCTACCGGCGTTATGCGCCATGCTGATGCAGGCTACGATATTGCAAAAAATTGCGCGCAAGAGCACCACCTAGATCTCCCTATGCTAAACAAGGAATAGTCATGATTTCACACACTCTCACACCAGGGCAGTTAGACTTAAGCACCCTAAGAAAAATTAATGACTCAGCTGTCACACTTAACTTAGTCGATGGCGCCAGTACACAAATAGCGGCCAGCGCACAAACTGTTCAAAACGTAATAAACAAACGCCAAACGGTGTACGGTATTAACACCGGCTTTGGCTTATTAGCCAATACAAAAATAGCAGATGACGAGCTTGAGCTACTGCAGCGCAGTATTGTGCTTTCGCATGCTGCCGGTATTGGGGAGTTCATGGACGACAGCACTGTAAGACTAATGATGACCTTAAAAGTAAACTCTTTGTCTCGGGGCTACTCTGGGATACGCCTAGAGGTGATCGCATTTTTTATGCAACTACTGTGCAGTGAAGTGTACCCGTGCGTACCACAAAAAGGGTCTGTGGGTGCTTCGGGCGATTTAGCGCCTCTTGCTCATATGTGCCTTCCACTATTAGGTGAAGGCAAAATGCGCCACAAAGGTGAAATTATAAGTGCAGAGCAAGGGCTGAAAATTGCCAATCTTTCACCTATTACATTAGGCGCAAAAGAAGGACTGGCACTGTTAAATGGTACACAAGCCTCTACCGCATTTGCGTTACAAGGGCTTTTCAAAGCAGAGGATTTGTATGCACAAAGCTGTGTTATAGGCTCTATTAGCATAGAAGCTGCAATGGGCAGCCGCGCGCCCTTTGATGCACGCATTCACGAAATACGGGGGCAACGCGGCCAAATTGATACGGCCAGTGTATTTAGAGAGCTACTTAGTACTGAATCACAAATTAGCCAATCTCACGTAAACTGCGAAAAAGTACAAGACCCTTACTGCCTTCGCTGCCAACCTCAGGTACTCGGCGCGTGTTTAACACAAATTCGCCACGCCGCAGATGTGTTGTTATGTGAATCAAACGGCGTTACCGACAACCCACTAGTATTTGCCGATGTGGGCGATATTATATCCGGTGGTAACTTTCATGCAGAGCCCGTTGCTATGGCAGCTGATAACTTAGCTATTGCGATTGCCGAAATAGGCGCGCTGGCAGAGCGAAGAATCGCGCTACTTATTGATTCAAACCTCTCTACACTGCCACCTTTTTTAGTTGAAAACGGCGGAGTTAACTCAGGTTTTATGATTGCCCAAGTAACCGCAGCTGCGCTTGCCTCCGAGAACAAATCGCTTGCTCATCCCGCCTCGGTAGACAGCCTGCCAACATCAGCAAATCAAGAAGATCATGTCTCTATGGCAACCTTTGCAGCAAGGCGCTTAAAGGAAATGGCCAATAACACCCGCGGGGTATTAGCAATTGAATGGCTTGGAGCTGCTCAAGGGCTTGAGTTTAGAGCCCCACTTAAACCTTCACCGCAAGTAGAAAAAGCAAAAGCTCTGCTGCGCGAGCATGTAAGTTACTACGATAAAGACCGCTACTTTGCCCCCGATATAGACGCAACCAATACACTTTTAGCACAAGGGGCATTGTGCGACTTTATTCACCACAACCCACTACCATCGCATTTTAAATTCCATGCTGATAGCTAAAACCTAACGCTTCAATTGCTGAGCCAAGTACTTTGCGCTCAGCACTTTCATTACTGGTAAAGGTTGGCATTTCGCCGCCATGCTCTGCACATTTTTGTGCATAATAATTCGCTTTAGTTGGGTGCGATGGATTTACCACGTTATAAATATTTTGCCCCGAATTATAGTTTTCTATTACCGCAAAAATGGCGTTTATCACATCTTGTTGATGCACCATATTAACCACCTGCTGGCTCGATGAATTTAATTCTTTACCAGCAACAAAGCGCCCCGGCTCGCGGTTAGGCCCTAATAACCCTGCTAAACGCAGTACTTTACCATCTTGCTCAAGCACCTTTTCTTCGCCATCGTATAGTTTTATTTGTCGCTCATTGGTACAACTTATTTCACTGCTTTCAGTGTAAACACCTGGCTCTTGGTCGTACACACCGGTAGATGAGCACAAAATAAAGCCCTTTGCATTTAATTGTTTAGAAAGTGAAAGTGCAGCGCTTAGTGTTTCTGGGTAGTTACTTTCACAGTGTCTGCTTCGTGGGGGGATTGCACACACCCAGTAAGCATCGTGTAAATCTATTTGGTGTATTAGTTGCCCATCAATCAAGACAAATTGACGCTGAAAATCGTCTGTGTGCTCATCACTTCTATGCGTACCTTGTACCTGCCAACCCGCCTGTTTAGCTTGTAGGCACAAAGTATGACCCAACCAGCCTGCGCCTAATACTACTAATTTATTAGCTTTTGTTTCCATTTTTGCATAACCCTTCATTTTAAACGCATAATTAGTGCTTTTTATCTAACTTCATAGAGATTTAAAGTAAGATATGATTAGATACAACCTACTAAAAAACAATAATACGTGCACTTATGCTAAATAATTTATCATTACGGAAGAAAATATTATTATTGATTGGTGGCACCATCACCATTTTGCTAATTATTGCTTCAACATTTTTTGTAAATCACATCGCGAACCTTTCCAGAGTAAACATTGAGCGCGAAGCTCAAAGCTACCTACAAAGCGAACAACTTTCAATGCAAAGCTACTTTGCAAAGTATGGCAAGCTGGTTTCTACGTTTGTTAATAACCCGCATTTAGTTAATTTTTTTGAAAATTGGGATACTCGCGATCAGCCGATTAAAAATGCCCCCGGCTACAACGAAGTTAATCAAGACTTTGTACGCATTAGCTCAAATGACGAAAATGTACTGTCGGCGTTTTTCGCATCAGCAACCACCGGTGAATACTTTAAAGAAAACGAGCGTACCAGTCATTACAATGGCCAACCTTACTACGCCTATAAACGTGGTTGGTGGCAAGAAGCCCTGCAAATTAATAAACTTTACGTAGGCCCTATATCGGTCGATTTAACCACTGGGGTTGCCTCAGCAGTTGTACAACAGCCGGTATACAACGCACAGCGTAAACTTATTGGTATGGGCGGCGTTGATTTACAGCTTAATAAAATCAACGATATGGTTGAAGGTATTCGCTTTAACGGCCAAGGCTATGGCTTTTTACTTGATGGCAATCAAAAGGTTGTACACTTTTCAAATGCTACCGGCCATAAGCTGTCTAACACCGACGAAGGCCCTAAAGGTAAAGAAGGGCTAGATGGCCTTGAAAGCCAGTTTAATAATACTTCAGGCTTTACAGAGCTTAACGCACAAATGCGTAATAACCTCGAAGGCAGTCAATTGGTGACCTTAAAAGGAGAAGAGTATTATGTGGTGTACCATCGCTTACAACTAGAGCAACCTTATCTAGATTGGTATGTAGGTATACTGATCCCAACCAGCATGATTGAAGCCCCCGTTAATGAGGCGGTTACCACCACAACCACCGCAGTGGTGATTATTTTAGTGATCATTCTAGCGATGATATTATGGGCAACCCACATGATCTCGCAGCCTATTACCACCTTAACTAATATAATGCGTGATATTGCATCGGGCGAAGGCGATTTAACTCAAAAGATTAATATTACCAGCCAGGATGAGGTCGGCCAGCTTGCCAATCACATGAATACATTCATTGATAAGCTGCGCGCCATGATGTTAGAAACAGCCGCACAAGCTGAGCAGTTAACCAATGCCGCAGCGCAACTTAAAAACGTGTCTGCTCAAACCAACACCGAAATACAGCAAGAAAAACAACAAGTAGACAGCGTTAGTGCCGCCGTGACCGAAATGGCCAGCACTGTACTTGAAATATCGCGTAACGCACAGCATACCAACAGCGCCGCCGAAGAAGTACAAGCCATTACTGCCGAAGGGGCTGACCGCTCAACTCAAGCACAACGTGTGATGACCGAACTTGCGCTACACATAGGTGAAGCATCTAAAGTGGTAGCAGGACTTGAACAAGAAAGTAATAACATTGGTGCATTGGTGGATGTAATTAACTCCATTGCCGATCAAACCAACTTACTTGCTCTAAATGCCGCCATTGAAGCTGCGCGAGCAGGTGAGCATGGCCGTGGTTTTGCGGTAGTTGCTGATGAAGTACGTTCACTGGCAAGCCGTACGCAAGAATCAACAGACGATATCCGTAATATGATTTCTCGCTTACAGCAAATTGCCCAACAAGCGTCGGTAATGATGCTACAAGGGCAAGAGCAAACTGAAGGCTCAGTATCGCAAACAAAAGAAGTGCTAAGTTCATTACAAAACATTGCTCAGTCGGTAACTAAAGTGCAAGACCAAAGCCACCAAATTGCCACTTCAACTGAGCAACAAACCGTTGTCGCAGAGGACATTAATACTAGCCTTGCAGCAATTAATGGCTTAGTAAACAGCACCGCAGATCACGCACACATTTTAGCAGATGAAGCGCGCGATTTAAGCGACCTTGCTGTTGCCTTAAACAAAACGGTTAATCAGTTTAAACTTTAAAAAGCACAGTGTAATAAGGTGGGTAACTAAGTATAAATTAACCCACCTAGGGTGTGTTGAGCTTTGTGAATTGAATGAATTTCAATCACCCAAGGCCAGCATGCCCTAGCACTCTTGTTTTTAAATTTTTTAACACCATATCTTCACAACTTGCTGCTATTTTTTAGCGTAATTAAATCAGTTAAAGTGGTTTTTACGCATCAGATCAAATTTTTCTGTTTTTAATACACATCTTTTAGTTGAGATAGTTTGTTGTTTGGCAGAGTCTGGTATAGTAGCACACGTATTAAACAGTGCTTTGAGGCTCTTTAATACAAAATTGCTAATTAATATGTTCTACAGGTTATGTAAAAGTACATATTAATTACCAATTGTAAAAAATGGGTTAGCCGACACTCGGTTAACAAAGAATACATTGTAACGGTTTTATCATGATATCTAATTTATTTACCAAGATTTTTGGTAGTCGCAATGACCGCACTATTAAAAACCTAAGAAAGACGGTCGCGCTAATTAATGCGCTAGAAACGCAATTAGAAGCGCTTTCTGATGAAGATTTAAGAGCTAAGACAGCTGAGTTTAGAGAACGTTACGATAACGGACAAAGCCTTGACGACATTCTACCAGAAGCATTTGCTGTGGTACGCGAAGCGTCAAAGCGTGTAAATGGCATGCGTCACTTTGACGTACAGCTATTAGGCGGCATGGTTTTACATCAAGGTCGTATTGCAGAAATGCGTACCGGTGAAGGTAAAACCCTAACAGCCACACTTCCAGCCTACTTAAATGGCTTAACAGGCAAAGGCGTGCACGTAATTACCGTGAACGACTACCTTGCTAAACGTGATGCTGAAACAAACCGCGAGTTATTTGAGTTCTTAGGCCTTACTGTGGGCTGTAACGTACCAGGCATGATGCCACAGCAGAAAAAGCAAGCTTATACTGCTGACATTACCTACGGTACAAATAACGAATTTGGTTTTGACTACCTTCGTGACAACATGGCATTTAGCATTGATGAGCGTGTACAGCGCCCACTGTTTTATGCGGTAGTGGATGAAGTGGATTCAATCTTAATCGATGAAGCGCGTACACCACTTATTATCTCAGGCCCAGCTGAGGATAGCTCTGAGCTATACATCGAAATCAACAAAATAGTGCCGCTTTTAGAGCTTCAAGAAAAAGAAGACGAAGAAGGCATTGAAGGCGATGGCGATTACACAATTGACGAAAAGTCTAAGCAAGTTCATTTAACTGAGCGCGGTCAAATTAAAGTAGAAGACCTACTTACTGAACGTGGCTTAATTGAAGAAGGCGACTCGCTTTACTCAGCCGGTAGCATTACCTTACTGAGCCATGTGTATGCCGCACTTCGTGCCCACAAGCTTTATCAAAAAGATGTTGATTACGTTGTTAAAGAAAACGAAGTTATCATTATCGATGAGCACACAGGGCGCTCAATGGAAGGTCGTCGTTGGTCTGAAGGTTTACACCAAGCTGTTGAAGCTAAAGAAGGCGTAAAAATTCAAAACGAAAACCAAACACTGGCTTCAATCACTTTCCAAAACTACTTCCGTTTATACGAAACTTTAGCCGGTATGACTGGTACAGCCGATACTGAGGCATTTGAGTTTCAATCTATTTACGGCCTAGACACGGTTGTTATGCCAACTAATAAGCCGATGATCCGTGATGATCGCGCCGATTTAGTTTACCTAACACAAGAAGAAAAATACGAAGCTATTTTAGCCGATATTAAAGATTGCCAAGAGCGCGGACAGCCTGTGCTTGTAGGTACTATTTCGATTGAAAGCTCTGAGTATTTATCGCAGTTTTTACGCAAAGAAAAAATTAAGCACAACGTACTTAATGCTAAATTCCACGCGCAAGAAGCTGACATCGTATCGGATGCAGGTTTACCAGGTACTGTAACAATTGCAACCAACATGGCCGGTCGTGGTACCGATATTGTGCTTGGTGGTAACTGGAACAGCGAAGTTGAAAAACTAGAAAACCCAACAGATGAGCAAATTGCTGAAATTAAAGCGGCGTGGAAAATTCGCCACGATGCAGTAATTGACGCTGGCGGTTTACACATTATTGGTACTGAGCGTCATGAATCGCGCCGTATAGATAACCAATTACGTGGCCGTGCTGGTCGTCAGGGTGATGCCGGCTCTAGCCGTTTTTACTTATCGATGGATGATGCGCTAATGCGTATATTTGCCGGCGAGCGCATGACTAACATGATGCGTAAACTAGGCATGCAACGCGGCGAAGCCATTGAGCACCCTTGGGTTAACCGTGCAATTGAAAACGCTCAGCGTAAAGTAGAAGCACGTAACTTTGATGTACGTAAACAATTGCTTGAGTACGATGATGTAGCAAACGATCAACGTCGTGTTGTTTACTCTCAACGTAACGAGCTGCTTGAAGAAGGCGATATTTCAGAAACCATTACAGCAATCCGTGGTGATGTACTTGCAGGTGTTATTGATCAATACATTGCACCACAAAGCCTTGCTGAAATGTGGGATATCCCAGGCCTTGAAGAGCGCTTAAAACAAGACTTCCTGATTGAGCTGCCTATCACGCAGTGGTTAGCTGATGACAATAAACTATACGAAGAAAAACTTCGTGAGCGTATTGAGCAAGCGGTTGAGCAAGCTTACAAGCAAAAAGAAGAGCAAGTTGGCGACTCTGTACTACGCCAGTTTGAAAAAGCGATTATGCTACAAAGTCTTGATCAGCACTGGAAAGATCACCTTGCTGCAATGGATCATTTACGCCAAGGTATTCACTTACGTGGCTATGCACAAAAGAATCCTAAGCAAGAATACAAGCGCGAGTCGTTTGAGCTATTCACCGAAATGCTTGAAAACTTAAAAGTTGATGTAGTGGGCATTTTAAGTAAAGTACAAGTTCGTGCCGAAGAAGATGTTGAAAAAGTAGAAGAGCAACACCGTAAAAGTGAAAATGCCCCTCGCGAGTACCAACACGAAGAAGCTGAACATGTAGGCGGTGAAGCACCTCAAAGCGCAACTGTAATGGCAAGAACAGCGCCTAAAGTTGGCCGTAACGATCCGTGTCCGTGTGGATCAGGACAAAAGTTTAAGCAATGTTGTGGTAAATTAAAGTAACGACGCATTGTATGTAATTAAAAAGCGACGCTAGCGTCGCTTTTTTTATGGAGAAAAAACATGACAACAAAAATTGTAAATGTAGCGGTAGGCGTAATAAAAAAAAATAACGCCATCTTTATCTGCAAGCGCGCTGATGAGCAACATCAAGGTGGCTTATGGGAATTTCCAGGCGGGAAAGTAGAAGCTGGCGAGAGCGTATTTGCTGCACTTAAACGTGAGCTAAGTGAAGAAGTTGGCATTACCATTCACAGCTCTAGCCAACTGATGGTGATTGAACATGACTATGGCGATAAATGTGTAAAACTTGATATTCACGTTGTGAGTAACTTTAGCGGTGAAGCACATGGCGCCGAAGGGCAACCAAGTGAATGGGTCGCTATTAATGAGCTTAGTAACTATGAGTTCCCTGCTGCTAACGCCGAGATTATCGAAAAAATACAAGC
This sequence comes from Pseudoalteromonas sp. UBA2102, assembly GCF_002331165.1. Taxonomy (NCBI): domain Bacteria; kingdom Pseudomonadati; phylum Pseudomonadota; class Gammaproteobacteria; order Alteromonadales; family Pseudoalteromonadaceae; genus Pseudoalteromonas; species Pseudoalteromonas sp. UBA2102. The sequence continues at coordinate 32,563 of NZ_DCYU01000057.1, read as the reverse complement.
GCGATACGCCTAAAGCACATGAATACAGCAATACAAAATAAATTAAGTGAGCTATTAGCGCTAAACCCTGAGCTTACTCAGGTGAGCTCTTTAGGCAGCGGACATATAAACACCACGTGGCTGTTAACTAATGCTGCGCAGCAATTTGTTGTTCAAAAGCTCAATACTCATGTATTTAAAAACCCAGTACAACTGGTTAATAACGCCCAGTTAATTGAGCAGCACCTAAGCGCTAAACAACAAGCAAATACTTACCCGCTCGACATTGTTAAGCATATAAGTACTTGCCAAGGTGAATACCTTATTACAATTAACAACGCGTACTATCGCGTGCTTAATTTTATTAGCCAAAGTATTAGCGAAGATGTGGTTACAGAGCCCCATCACGCACAGCAAGCCGCATTTGCATTTGGCACCTTTACACGTGCCTTGCTCGATTTTGACGCATCAAGTCTCTACCCTGTTATTACTGACTTTCATAACTTAGCTATGCGCTTTGAGCAGCTTAATACAGCTATTAGCACCGCCACTAAAGAGCGGCTCCAGCAGTGTAAAAACGACATTGACTACTGCATTGCACAACAGCATTTAGTAAAAGAACTCGCTGACGTAACAGCCGATTTGCCCACCCGAGTGTGCCACAACGACACTAAAATAAATAATATGCTGTATTGCAGCAATACATATAAAGCTAAAGCAGTTATCGATTTAGATACATGTATGGCAGGCTTTTTATTATATGACTTTGGAGACATGGTGCGCACATTTTGCTGCGCTGAGCCAGAAGATTCCATTAATCTTGGTAAAGTGGTTATTCGCAAAGAGGTATTTACTGCGCTTGTTAAAGGCTACCTTGCCCCCCTTAAATCGGCTATTAGCAACAAAGAGCAAGCAAGTTTGCTGCTTGGCGCTAAAGTTATGCCGTTAATGCTCAGTGTGCGGTTTTTAACTGATTACTTAAATAACGACGTGTACTTTAAAACCACCCATGCAGAACATAATTTAGAACGTGTGCAAAACCAGCTGGCTTTGTATAAAAATATTTTAAGCAATCAAAGCTGGATGCATAAAACACTCATGCAGTAGCCCTAAATTAAGTATTATTGCGCATTGGTATTAGTACTCAGTATTTAAATATAAAAAAGCCAGCAAGCTAAACACTTACTGGCTTTTATTTATCAACCTAAATGCTGGCTAATTTATCTCATAACCAGATTCAAGTTAACTAACAGGCTATCAATTACCAAATTTTTACGCGGTCTTCTGGTTTGATATACATTTTGTCGCCTTCTTTTACGTCAAACGCTTGGTAAAACTCAGGCATGTTCGACAAGATACCGATAACACGGTAGTGACTTGGTGAATGCGGGTCTGTCATTAAGCGGTTACGTAGCTCTTCATCGCGGTACTTACGACGCCAAATTTGTGACCAACCCATAAAGAAACGCTGATCGCCGGTGTAGCCATCAATAACAGGCGCTTTGTTCTCACCTAACGATAATTGATACGCCTTATAAGCCACCGTTAAACCACCTAGGTCGCCAATGTTTTCGCCAAGGGTAAGCTCGCCGTTAACACCCGCATCTTCAAACGGTTTATATTCGTTGTATTGCGCTACTAACGCACCGGTACGCTCTTCAAACTGTTTAAGGTCAGACTCACTCCACCAGTTACGTAAGTTACCGTCACCATCGTATTTAGCACCTTGGTCGTCAAAACCGTGGCCTAACTCGTGGCCAATTACTGCGCCTATTGCACCGTAGTTTACAGCGTCATCGGCTTCTAAGTTAAAGAACGGTGGCTGTAAAATAGCAGCTGGGAATACAATTTCGTTATTTACTGGATTGTAGTAAGCATTCACTGTTTGTGGCGTCATGTGCCACTCAGAGCGGTCCACTGGCTTGCCTAATTTAGCAATCATGTCGCTATAAGCCCACTGACTGTAACGTATGTAGTTACCCACTAATTCATCAGGGTTAATGCTCAGCTGTGAGTAGTCTTTCCACTTATCTGGGTAGCCAATTTTTGGGGTAAATTTGTTTAGCTTTTCTTGGGCTGCAAGCTTGGTTTCAGGGCTCATCCACTCAAGGTTTTCAATAGCAACGCCGTAACCTTTAATAACGTTATCTACCAGCTCTTCCATGCGTGCTTTTGCTTCAGGCGGGAAGTTATCTTTTACGTATACTTTACCTAAAATTTCGCCTAGTACGCTGTTAGATGCATCAACCGCTTTTTTCCAAAGTGGCGCTTGCTCTTTTACGCCGCGTAATGTGGTGCTGTAAAAATCAAATTTAAGATCAACCAAGTCAGTGCTCAGTAACTGCGCGTAACCACTTACAAAATGAAACTTTAAGTAGTTTTTCCACGTTGCTAAATCTGTTTCTTTGTACACATCAGCAAACCCTTCTAAGTAGCTTGGCTGACGTACAATAATGTCTGAGGTATCTACCCCTGCACTTTTGAAAAATGCTGCTAAATCAAAGTCGCCTGTTAGCTTATTTGCCTCAGCTACAGTCATTTTATTGTATGACTTAGTTGCATCACGGCTTTGTACTCGGCTCCATTGCGCCTCAGCTAAAGCGCTTTCAAATGCGATAACGCTTTTCGCAGCATCAGCGGCATTTTCAACGCCAGATTTAGCTAAAATATCTGTTATGTATTGCTCGTAAGATGCGCGAATTTTAGTAAATTTTTCATCATCTTTTAAGTAATAGTCACGATCAGGTAAGCCAAGTCCAGATTGCGATAAGTACAGCGCGTATTCACTTGAATTTTTAGCGTCGTTATTTACAAACCAGCCAAATGGTAAGCTCGCACCTTGCTGTTGAATTTTAGCCATTAAAGGAGCAAGATCAGCTTTTGAATCTAGGCTATCAATGGTATTAAGTGAAGGTTGTAAAGGTGTAATACCTAACTCATCACGTGTGTCTTTATCCATGTAGCTTTTGTAAAAAGCGCCAATTTTGTACTCATCGCTGCCTTTTTTAGCACTGCTATTATTAGCGGCACTTTCAAGCGCTGTTTTCATCGCTTTTTGCGACTCGTCGTATAACTGTGTAAACGAGCCGTAGTTCGACTTATCGCCAGGGATCTCTGTTTTAGCAAGCCACTGTCCATTCACATGGTAATAAAAGTCATCTTGTGCACGAACCGACTCATCCATATTGGCAAGGTTTACACCTAGCTCAAGCGTTTTTTCTGCCGGTGCTGTAACGGCAGCGGTGTCGGCCACTTGCGCTTCTTGTTGTTTTTCACCGCAACCTACTAGGCCCAGTGCAAGTGCGATACTTGCAGCGGTAATAGTTACTTTTTTCATAATTATTCCGTTTGTTAGTAAAGAATAAAATATCTATTTCATTAAACTATTGCATGGCAGAGAAAAAATAAAAGCGCCCTGCGATGCTTTCACTTAATGAAATTAATATTTAGGCGGTTAAAACAACACGCCGAATTTGTATGATAAACCCCATTAAAGAAACAATAAAATAGAATATGTAACAAAGTATTTTCTATGAGACGAGGTAACAAAATAGCCCTACCAACAACCATAATCGCGCTTTTGGGAGTTATTTTTTACCATGGCGAGCAAGGCGCTCTAGCTTTTCTTTCAGCGAAGGTGGCGCTGATGCGGCAATGGCATTAAGGTAATCTGAAGTTTGCTGGCTCATTTTTCTTGAATTACCAGGTGCTTTACCTGCGGGGCCGGGTTTATCTGCAGTTGGGCTTAAGCGCGCTGTTGCTTGAGGGTTTGCAACAATTTTAATTTGTCCGAGCTCTGCCATGCCCGCCGCTCTAAAATGCGACTGCATATCCATTTTTAAATAATTAAGTTTAAGGGCAATTGCCGCCGATACAGCTTCAATCATCAACGTGCCATCGCGGTAATTACTCACACGGCATTTTTCAGCAAGCTTTGGGCCTAAAAACTCTTTAAGCAACACCTGTTGCTTATCAAGCGCTTGGCTTTTACCTGCATAGGCCGATAAGCGATTATTAAGGCCTGCCATAATGTCAGTCAGGGGTTTTGGTGCGTACCTATCTTTAGCCATTCAACACCTCAAAAATTTAAATAAAGCAAGTTTAAGCCAAGCGTTTAAATGCTCGGCTTTAATATGTGCTTTTATATTATACCAATTCGCTTAATTACGTATTACTGCAAATTGCTATTATGCGCCTGCTACTTGCATTTGCTCTATAAGTACTGAGCCGGTTTGAATGCCGCCTCTGCGCTCAATATCGCCCCCTATGGCCGAAATACCTTTAAACATATCTTTTAAATTTCCGGCAATGGTAATTTCACTAACAGGGTACTGAATTTCACCGTTTTCTACCCAAAAACCAGCCGCTCCACGCGAGTAGTCACCTGTAACGGTGTTTACGCCTTGCCCCATCAGCTCGGTAACTAATAAGCCTGTTCCCATGGTTTTTAATAAAGCCGATAAATCGTTGTGCGTTTGCTCAACTAACCAGTTATGAATACCGCCTGCATGGCCTGTTGGAGCCATATTTAGTTTACGCGCTGCATAACTTGCTAATAAGTAGGTTTGCAGCTCACCGCCTTGAATAATTTCACGGTCAATCGTTTTTACCCCTTCGCTATCAAAAGGCGACGACGCTAATCCTTTTAATATATGAGGACGCTCAGCAATATTAACGTTCTTACTAAATACCTGGGTGCCTAAGCTGTCGAGTAAAAAGCTCGATTTACGATAAAGCGCCCCGCCGCCAATTGCCGACACTAAATGGCCAAACAATGAGTTGGCAATATCGGCTCTAAAAATAACAGGGACTTTCATAGTACCCAGCTTTTGGCTATTTAGTTTAGCCAGAGTTTCGTTGGCGGCTTCAAGGCCTACCGCAGCAGCGTCGTTAAGTCCGCCCTGATCGCGAGCAACAGTATAAGCAGAGTCGCGCTGCATGTGCTCGCCTTCTTTGCCTATTACTATAGTGCTAATGCTGTGGCGCGTACGTGGAAAACCAGCAATTAAACCATGGCTATTACCATACACACGTAAGCCTTGGTGCGATGAAAAACTTGCACCATCTGAATTAACAATACGCTCATCAGCATTTAAAGCGGCTTGCTCTGCAGCGTGACATAGCTCAATACCTTGCTCAGGGCTTACATCCCACGGGTGATATAAATCAAGGTCCTTAGGGGCAAACTCGAGCAGTTCTTTATCGGCAATACCATTAAAAGGGTCGTCTGAGGTAAATTTGGCAATATCAATGGCTTTTTCTACTACCGTGCGCAGTGTTTTTGGGTTTAGATCAGCAGTAGACGCCGAGCCTTTATTATTCCCTACATAAACACTGATACCTAAACCACCATCTTGGTTAAACTCTATGGTTTCTACTTCACCCATGCGTGTGCTTACCGATAAACCCGATGTACTAGACATAGCAGCTTCTGCGGCAGTGGCACCCAATTTTTTAGCATGCTCGAGCACTTCAGCTACGGCATCTTTTACTTGAGAGATTTGAGAATAAATTGGATCGTGTTGTTGGCTTTTCATAAATTAAGTCCTGAGCCTTAAGGCAATATTGCACGCATTTCTTATCTTTAAATGCTAACACACTCACTGCACCACATCAGCTAATATTAATCACTAAAAGAATCGCGTATAATGGCAAAAGTTATTTTTACTTAAGAGCACCCCATGGCGAAGAAAAAAGGCAAGCCTGCTGAAATTGAAGAAGAAATTATTTACGTATCAAAAAGTGAACTAAAGCGCGACGCGCAAGAGTTTCATCAGTTAGGTTCTGAAATTGCTAAAATGGGGAAAAAGCAACGCGAACGCTTACCACTCAATGACGATTTGAAAGCAGCCATGGTAGTTGCTGATAAAATCAGTAATAAAAGCGATGCGTACCGCCGCCACTTAAATTACATTGCTAAAACGCTACGCACAGTAGAAAACGTTGAAGAAATTAAAGCCATTATTGACGTAATGCTTAATAAAAATAACCAAGCTGAGGTTTTAATTAAAAAAATTGAGCAATTACGTACCGACTTAATTGAGCAAGGCGATGATTTAATTAACGAAACTATTGAGCAATACCCGACCCTAGAGCGCCAAAAAATGCGCCAATTGGTACGCAACGCCGCTAAAGAAGTTAAAGCTGAAAAGCCAGGCAAGGGCTATAAAGAATTGTTTCAATACTTAAAAGATGCCCACAACATAACGTATTAACAAAAAATACTATTTTAAAAAGGTGCTTAGGCACCTTTTTTGTTGTAGATCAAAACCCCTCCCTTAAAAGCTTTTTATACTCAACACCTCATTAATACATAAGGTGCGCGTGATGATAAAGCTTCCAAAATGGGATCAAACTCTTATAAATAAGTATAACGTGTCAGGGCCACGCTATACCTCCTACCCTACCGCTTTATCTTTAAGCGGGGGGTATCAGCAACAAGACCTTGTTAGCGCTATAAAATCATCATCTAGTCGCTCACTTTCTTTGTATATTCATATCCCATTTTGCAGTGAGCTTTGCTATTACTGCGGATGTAACAAGGTGATCACACGCCATCAGTCTAAAGCCGATGTATATTTAGATTATTTAACAAAAGAAATAGCAGCGCATGCCCCTTTATTTAAACACTACACAGTGGAGCAATTGCATTTAGGGGGTGGTACGCCAACCTTTTTAACTGTAAAGCAAATGACGCGCTTAATTAACTTATTAGAGCAGCACTTTCACTTTACCCGCAACACTGAGCGAGGCATTGAAATAGACCCACGCTCCCTTGCTAAAGATATGCTTATACACTTACGGGTTTTAGGCTTTAACCGCGTATCCTTTGGTATTCAAGATTTTAACGATGAAGTACAACAAGCGGTCAACCGCACACAGCAAGTAGATACCGTTAAAACACTGATAACCCAAGCCCGCGAGCTTGGCTTTAAGTCTATAAATGCAGATATGATCTATGGCCTGCCTAAACAAACACCCCAAAGCTTTGAAAAAACAATAGCGCAATTAATTGCCTTA
>NZ_DCYU01000057.1:0-25189 GCF_002331165.1 Pseudoalteromonas sp. UBA2102 | reverse complement strand
CAACGTAAAATAAAAGAGGCTGACTTACCCAGTGCCCACGACAAGCTAACCATGTTTAAAAACACCTTGGCGCAAATGACCTCTGCAGGCTATCAGTTTATTGGTATGGATCATTTTGCAAAAGCCGATAACGAACTTGCAGTCGCGCAAAATAAAGGGCAGCTACATCGCAACTTTCAGGGCTATACCACTAACGGTAATTGCGACTTATTAGGTTTAGGGGTCTCGTCTATTTCGCAAATTGGCACCGCCATTTTACAAAACCAAAAAGTGCTTAAGCATTATTATCACGCAATTGAAACGCAAGCCGGCAGTGCTATACATAAAGGAATGCATTTAACGCACGATGATGTAATACGCGCGGAGGCTATTAAATCACTTATTTGCCAGTTTGAATTAGACACGCACGCATTTGCGAAAAAGCATTCTATACATTTTAATGAGTATTTTGCGGATGCGCTGTTAGCGCTAAAGCCTTTAATAGACGATGACATGGTGCATATAAACGATAAGGTAATACGCGTCACGCCTCGCGGAAATCTATTTATTCGTATTATATGTATGTGCTTTGATGCTCACTTACAAAAGCAAATAAGTAAAACCCGTTTCTCACGTGTGATTTAATTAGTGCTATAGCAATTCGCTTATCACGTTTGAGGTGGTAAAAACGTGTCGATAAGCAGGCATAAAAAAAGCAGACCTGAGTCTGCTTTTTGTATTTTCTATAGGGTTTAATTAAACACGATGTTTTCGCTGCCCGGCGCAGCTTTAAACTCAACAATGATTTTGTCGCAATCGGCTTTAATCTCATCACTAAAGTTTTCTTCAGCTCGCCAACGTGCTGTATCTTGCTTAAAAATCTCTTTTTTAGAGTATTTTTTGCGTGCATCGTGAGTCGGCATTTCTTTCACAACGTTATACATTTTATAAATGCCTGGGTACGCTAGCGTTAAATCTCGCTCATCTTCAAAAGCGTACTGAGACATTAAAACCCAAATCCGTAAACAGCCTTCAGAGTACTCACATTGCTCTTCAGCCATTGCACGAGCAATTAGATGAATGCTATCTGCAAGTTTAGCGTTACGCTTTAAGCGCGACTGCTTAAGCTTTTGCTGTTGCTCTGCTTGCTTTTGCGCAATTAACTTTTTTTGCGCGTTAAGCTTATAGAGCAACTGACCTGCATAAAATGCTAAGCCAGCAATAATAACAGCACCTACAAACAAGGCTACAATCACTGCGGTACTCATTAAGCGCCCTTACTATTTGTCGTCATCATCATCTAGCCACTCATTGGCTAAATCATCTGAAAGGTACTTATCGAAATCTGAGTTACCATCGCTTTCGAAGTTATCTTCAAAATCATCTTCAAACTCGTCTTCGTCTTCATCTTCGATACCTAGTAACTTACAAAGTACTTGGTGGCGAGCAATACGGCTATTAAAGTACTTCGCATCTTTACCCGTCAGCATTTCACCTTGCTCATGGCGCTCAACGAGCTTAAGTAAACGCTCATCGTTTTCAAGCGCTTCTAGCTCTTGCTCCGGCGTAAGCTCTGGCTCTGTAACCTTTTTAAGCTCAACTGTTGGCTTTAAGTTACGCTTCATTTCTACTTGCGGCTGTGGTGCACTAGCCACTAAAGGCACGGCTTTTTTACTGCCGACGCGCTTATCTTTTGGCGCTGAGTTTGCTTTTTTAGTATCGCTATCTAATAGCTCAGGCGCATTACGAGAACCAGGCTTAGCGCCCTTTGGCTTTTTAACTCGTTGCTCTTTTAACGCACGCATTTCTTTAAGCTTATCTTGGCTTAAACGAACAGGGCCGTTTGAAGGAATTTTGCGTGATTTTTTCTTTCTACTCATATCTTGATCATCTCACTTAAGAGGTTTTGAGCGAGGCACATAACATGAGCATCGCAGTGCTGGCCTAGCCAGAAGAATTCGATTTGCGCATTAAAGCTTGGGTTGCTCGTTGAATTAGCGCATTAGCTTATTGCTAAACGGTGGGTATTGTAACAGGACAAATAAAAAGGCGGTAGAGAAAACATCTCTACCGCCTACTAATCTGAGCGCCATTATCTGGACACTTCTCCCTTCGACTTTTTTTAGTCTTTATTATTTTTATTATTATCAGTCCGTATTGTTATTATTTTAACCTTCCTTGTTACATTCCATTTTGTTTTTATTATTAAACTTCCTTGAGATTTTATTATTTACGGTCATCCTGACGCTTTCTTGTTATTTCCTTTTGTAGCACCTTCAATGTGCTATTCAGTCGTGTCGCGCCATTTTCCTTTAGCATAATCCATGTTGTTATTGTTGTTTTGCGACAGTGGTTAATTTACCCGTTAATATTTTTGTTACAACTGGTTTATATAATTTTTCTTACATAGAGCACATATAAAAAACAAAAAATTTATAATAAACATAAATTTAACTGTAAAAATATTTTTAAAATAAGCTATTTCTTACAAAATAGCATGGCAAATGTCTCACAAACTAAAGGGTGATATCGTTAAAATGTGGACACAAAAAAAGCAGCGTAAGCTGCTTTTTAATCATATTTCATAGTATTACACTAGCTGATACTAGATAAATACGACTTTAGTGTAAGCCACCTAAGTATTGAGATAGTACTTCAATATCTTTATCGGTTAGCTTTTTCGCTATATCTTGCATCATACCGTTATGGTCGTTTTTACGGGTTCCATCACGAAACTTCTCTAGCTGAGCTTTAATGTACTCTGGGTGCTGAAAAGAAATTTTAGGAAACTTTGCAAGAGACGAACCATTGCCTCGCGGACCATGACACGCCGCACAAGCCGGAATACCACGTTCAGCATCGCCTGCTTTGTAAAGCATCTGACCAACTTCAACCACGTCTTTTGGGGTGGCGCCTTCAGTCATGTTCAATGAAGAAAAATAAGCAGATAGGTCTTTCATGTCTTGTTCGCTAAGTGGCATAGCCATCGCGCTCATTACAGGATCCATACGGCCTTCTTTACCGCCTGAAGTCATACCTAATTTTAAATCCTTGAGTTGTTTAAGGATGTAATCTGGATGCTGGCCTGCAAGTTTAGGGTAAATATTAACCGGTGCATTACCGTCTGGGCCGTGACAAGCCGCACACGTTGCTGATTTTTCTTTACCTGCGTTTACATCGCCATCAAATGCTGTTGCGTTGCTTGCTGACAACGCACCAAGCAATATTGTTAAAGATAGTGCTATTTTTTTCATGGTGAATTCTCTGTTTCCGACCCTGTATCATCTACAATATGGATGTTGTAATTCATGTATTCTACACGATAAAAAATTCTCTGGCACGTTTTCTACTCATATTAAGCTTATAATTTATAGGGTTTTGACCTAGATTAACCTTTAAGCAGCTTTAATAGTGCCATTTATAGAGTTTTTAGGTGTTTAAATACGCTTTTTAATACATCCTTTATAGTATAAAATACGCGCCCTGAGTGAATTTAGCTCAATAAGATTAACTTTTACGTTTTTAGGAGAGCCTGTGCTCAAATCTCGTATCAAATATAATACTGCGTCTTTTGTAACAAGCGCGCCAGACATCACTAAATTACCTGCTGATACGGGAATTGAAGTCGCGTTTGCAGGTCGCTCTAATGCAGGTAAGTCAAGTGCTCTTAATGCACTGACAGATCAAAAACTTGCTCGTACCAGTAAAACGCCAGGTCGTACGCAGTTAATCAACACCTTTGAGTTAGGTGAAGTAGACGATATGCGCTTAATCGACTTACCCGGTTATGGTTTTGCTAAAGTACCTATTGAAATGAAAAAGAAGTGGCAAAAGTCACTAGGTGAGTACCTACAAAAACGTCAAAGTTTAAAAGGTATTGTTATATTAATGGATATTCGCCACCCTTTAAAAGATTTAGACAAAGATTTAATTAACTGGGCTATTGGCAGCGAAATCCCAGTATTGGCGCTTTTAACTAAAGCCGATAAGCTTAAGCAAGGTGCACGTAAAGCACAAGTACTGCAAGTACGCCGTGAATTAAGTGAACTAGACGGTGATATCACAGTACACGCTTTTTCATCACTTAAGGGAACAGGTTTACCAGAAGTCGCTAAAAAGCTAGATGAGTGGTATTTAGGGCCAATTGTGGCTGTTGCACCGCAAAGTGATGAAGACAGCTCAGACGCTTAAAAATAAGCACCTACGAAAGATAAAACTTTCCCCCTGCTGATTTTATAAAATAGCCGCGCTCATCAGCGTCGGCTATTTCAGCCCACTGATAAAACACACTTCGTGATACCCGCGCGCTACACCCATAAGGTAATTGCAAATAAGGCACCGCTGCATTTTTATAGTTTTTTATATAAAGAGGCTGCTCAGCACTGATTAACCATTGCCGTGCTAAATTATCTATACAACACATAACCTGCCCTTGCGCTGTGCTTTCAATATGCCAGCTTACGATAACGAAAGGCGCATCTTGCACCTCTATCGCTATTTTTTCGATGGGTGTTTTTAAATAAAACTGCTCACTTTCTTTGCATAAAACACTGGCAAACAGTTTTACCATCGCGGGGCGAGTAATTTCGCTGCCATTGTAAAACCACTGCCCTTGCTCGTTAATCATAATCGGTAGCTCACCACACTGGGTTGGCTGCCAACTATCAAACGGTTTACTAGGCTCGCTTAATTGCTTACTAAGCGCCGTTAACGAGATCACTGTTTTTTAAGTGTTAGCGCAAAAGTAACTGGTACGGCTGTAGCAACTCCAGGTAAACCAGCTAATTGCTGTAGCTTTTTAACGCCTTCGGTCACACCAAAGTCTTGGCTATTTACAATCACAGGCGTAAACGACGACACGCTTAAATCGCCATTTTCGGCACTGCTAACAAGTACATTTATTTTTAATGGCTTTTTATTACCATGAAAATCAAGCTGCGCATCAACCTCTTTTAATACATGCTGGCCCGGTTTTTTAATATTACTTAATTGCTTTTTTAAATCCGCAGTTAAAACTGCATGAGGAAACTTAGCCGCTTCAAATACAAATTGAGTTAAACGTTCATTGCGAATAGGGATCAGTGTTTCTGCAGAGGTTAAGTCTATATTTACACTAAAAGCACCACTGTCTGAAAGTGTTCCTTCTAGGTTAGTAAAATGATGTGCCTCAGCAATCGAGTCTTTTTTGATAGAAACAAAACTTAATTGGCTCTTGTCATTGACTAGCTGCCAATCTGCATGAGCGGCATTAGACAAAGCAACACTTGATAACGATAAACCGATAATGGCTAACGTTTTAAACATAACGCACTCCTAAAATAAAATGAGAATAATAGCGCTTTCGATACTATCACCTGAAATAGGGGCAAACCACCTCAAATTAAAGACGGCGCTAAATTACTTAGCCCGTACTGTTATTAAAAAATTAATAACGATATAGCACCCTATAATTGACGCTTTTTAGGGGCGTAGCGCAACATCCACGCTAATCATTGCGTGAGATAGCTTTACTTGCCTACGTTTGCATTATAACTGCTTTATACATATACCCGTTTGAGGGCGCGCTAGGTATGGCAAAAAAAATAATAAACATAAATGAGCATAAATGAGCATAAAGTGTGAATAGTAAAAAAGCGCTTAGAGGAGCCATTTAGCTTTAAAGGGCAATCTAATGAGGAAGAAAAAGCAGCCTGCTTAAAACAAGCAGGCCGATATAGCAAACTGGGGAGAAGCTATCAATTTGTTGCACCTTTTCAGATGCATCATCAACAGGATGTCCTACAGGATGAGGACGCGCGCACTTTAGCAAAAGCGCGCATAAAAATACAATGATATTCCGCCAAAATAGTTCGAATTGACGAACATATAACTATTTAATACAAATAGTTGCTTAAATTAACCTACTTTTAACTAAACTTTGTTTACGCGTAGAAATACTTATATCGATTCGCTTAATTGAGTGAGTTATTTAGAGGCAATAAAAAAGCGCCTTGCGGCGCTTTTAAAATATAAGCATGTTTTAGATTAGTGGGCTTGTTCCCAGTTTTCACCTTCGTCAGCTTCTACAATTAAAGGGACATCTAAGCTAGCTGCTTGCGACATTAGCTCACAAATCTGCTTTGTGTATGCTTGCGCACAATCGGTTTTAATCTCAAACACCAATTCATCGTGTACTTGCATTAGTAACTTAATGGTATTGGGAGCTTGTTGATTAACCCAGCTATGCACGCTCAGCATTGCTTTTTTAATAATATCAGCGGCTGTGCCTTGCATTGGTGCATTGATTGCTGCACGTTCGGCGCCTTTACGGCGAGCTCCATTACGTGCATTAATTTCGGGTAAGTGTAATCGACGCCCAAAAATAGTTTCTACGTACCCGTTCTCGGCCGCTTTTTCGCGGGTTGTTTCCATGTACTCAAGTACCCCAGGGAAACGCTCAAAGTATTTATCTATGTAGTGCTGCGCTTCGTGGCGTGGCACATCAAGCTGACGCGCTAAACCAAAGGCTGACATGCCGTAAATTAATCCAAAGTTTACTGCTTTAGCTTTACGACGCATATCTGTGGTTACATCCTCTAGCTCAACCCCAAATACCTCAGCAGCGGTTGCACTGTGTACATCTAACCCATTAGCAAAGGCATTTAGTAGCCCTTTGTCTTGCGATAAATGCGCCATAATACGCAGCTCAATTTGACTGTAATCGGCAGCCACAATTTTATAGCCTTGTGCCGCTACAAATGCCTCACGTATACGGCGTCCTTCTTCAGAACGAATTGGGATATTTTGTAAGTTAGGATCGGTAGAACTCAAACGCCCTGTGGCCGTAACAGCTTGATGATAAGAAGTATGCACGCGCTGTGTTTTCTCATTAACCATCAGCGGTAATTTATCGGTATAGGTTGATTTAAGCTTAGATAAACCACGGTGCTCAATAATCACCTTAGGTAGTGGGTAGTCATGGGCAAGTTCTTGTAGCACTTCTTCAGCCGTTGAAGGTGCACCTTTAGGTGTTTTTTTAATGACTGGCAGCTCAAGTTTTTCAAATAAAAGTACTTGCAGCTGCTTTGGCGAGCTTAGGTTAAATGGTTCGCCAGCTATCTCGAACGCTTCTTTTTCAAGTTCAAGTAAACGCTCGCCTAAACGCTGGCTGTGCGCCGCCAGCATGTTGCTATCAATTGCTACGCCGGTGCGTTCAATATCAGAAATAACATTCACTAATGGCATTTCTATTGTTTCAAATACTGACTTTAACTTCTCATCAGCTTCTAATTTTGGCCAAAGTACTTGGTGTAAACGCAGTGTAATATCGGCATCTTCTGCTGCGTAAGGCGCAGCTTGCTCAAGCTCAATTTGATTAAAGGTAAGCTGCTTTTTCCCTTTGCCGGCTATATCTTCAAAGCTAATGTTTTTATGGCCTAAGTATTTAAGCGCTAATGAATCCATGTCATGGCGCGTGCCCACGCTATTAAATACGTACGACTCAAGCATAGTATCAAACTTAATACCATTGAGCTCATAGCCTGAATTAGCCAGTACGCTCTTGTCGTATTTTAGGTTTTGCCCTACTTTAGCTTTGTTAGCATCGGCGAGGATTGGCCCAAGCTTTTGCATTACATATTCAAGGCTTAATTGCTCTGGTGCACCCGGGTAGTCGTGTGCAATTGGTAAGTAAGCAGCTTCGCCTGCTTTTACAGCAAAGCTCATACCTACTAACTGCGCTTGCATGTAATCAAGGCTGGTTGTTTCGGTATCAAAGGCAAATAACTCAGCGCTATTTAGCTGCTCAATAAGCGTATCAAATTGTGATTCGGTTAAGATAGTTTCGTAATGTGCATCTTCTACTTTTGGCAGTTCATTTGCCTCAGTAGGGAGCGCTTTTTCTGCATCTTTTGGGTTATCAAGCAGCTCAGCTAACCAGCGGCGGAACTCACACTCACCATACAGTGCAATAAGCTCATCTTTATTTGGCTCTTGTACTTTAAAGGTATCTAGGTCTGACTCTACCTCAACATCACATTTAATGGTGGCAAGCTCATAACTAAGTGGTAAATGATCAAGGGCGTTTGCAAGCTTCTCACCAATCTTGCCTTTAATATCGCCGGCATTATCAATTACACCTTGAAGCGATCCATATTTTTGTAGCCATTTAACAGCTGTTTTAGGTCCACAGCCTTCAACACCTGGGATGTTGTCAACCTTATCACCCATTAGCGCTAAATAGTCGATGATTAGCTCAGGACCCACGCCAAATTTTTCAACAACGGTTTGAGGATCTGAAATGCTGTCGGTCATGGTATTGATTAGCGTAACATGCTCGTTAACTAGCTGAGCCATGTCTTTATCGCCTGTAGAAACCAATACATGGCGCTTTTGCTCAGTCGCTATTCGTGAAAACGTACCAATAACATCATCGGCTTCAACCCCTTCAATACTAATTAGCGGAAAGCCCATCGCTTTAATAATACTATGCAGTGGCGCTATTTGCGTTCGTAAATCGTCAGGCATAGGCGGACGGTTAGCTTTATACTCGCTATACATGTCGTTCCTGAACGTTTTGCCTTTGGCATCAAACACCACCACCATGTGGCTCGGATCATATTGTTTGATCAAACTTTTAAGCATGTTTACCACGCCATAAATAGCGCCAGTTGCTTCACCTTTAGAGTTGGTTAAATGCGGTGGAGAATGATAAGCACGAAATAAATATGAAGAGCCATCAACTAAAATTAGCGGGTTTTCGGGGATCTGAGCCATGGTGAATTTGGATCCTAAATACAAAAAAGTAATATTATTACAAGCATGCCATAAGGTTGTGAATAAAACGACAGTGAATTACGCTTAGTAGCCATAATTATTGCGGAGCAACCTGTGGATAACTTTGTAGATAACAGCCACGAGCTATTCCTCCAATGCATAATAAAATGCTTAGAAAAATAAATAACTGCTTGTTTTGTTTAAAAAAGATAATACGAGGTTCTTTTTTTATTATTTTAAAACCAATGTGGAAAAAGGTTTTCTAACTGATACATCCGCTGTTAGTCACTTTAGTTATTTGTATCCATTTAAATAACCGGAGGAGTATTCTAGCATAATGGATCAAAGATCATAGCGATCCTTTATAATTTTTTTTACGAGCGCACTGGCAAAAATGGCATAAACCGCAATACAACTTGCACTGCGAATACTTTTTAAACTAAAAAATTATTTTAGTGTGTGTTTTGGCCCGTGTTAAACTTCACCCAAACGACTTATTTAAAATACTTAAGGAGCACAAAAGCATGAAAAAGATAGCTGTAATATTAGCCGGCTGTGGTGTGTACGATGGCAGTGAAATAAACGAAGCAGTATTAACACTGCTACACATAGCTAAAAACGATGCTGCATATCAATGTTTTGCTCCTGATATAGAACAACTTCACACTATTAATCACCTCACCGGTGAAGAAATGCCAAGCAACCGTAATGTACTCACTGAGGCAGCACGCATTGCCCGTGGTGATATAAAATCATTAAGCGAATTAAAGGCATCTGAATTTGATGCGTTAATAGTACCAGGGGGATTTGGCGCCGCTAAAAACTTATGTGATTTTGCCGTTAAAGGCGCTGATGCGCAGATAAACGACCTAGTATTAGAGGCCTGTAAACAATTTGCTAATGCACAAAAAGCCGCTGGCTACATGTGTATTGCGCCGGCTTTAATTCCGTTTATATATCCCAATGCTACTTTAACCATAGGTAATGATGAACAGACCGCAAGCGCTTTAACCCAGCTAGGCTCTACACACGCAGCCTGTGCGGTTGATGATATTGTGATTGATGAGGACAATAAACTCGTTACCACCCCTGCTTATATGCTGGCGCAGTCTATTTTAGATGCCGATGCGGGGATCGAAAAACTGGTTAAAAACGTACTAGCATTAGCTTAAATAGTGATTTACTAAGCCACCGATTATAAATGTTTGTTAACTGAAACATGCAATTTTATTGCGTTAACGCAAAAATTAGTCAGTTTTATTGATAAAAACACCAGTGGGCGTTTTATAAATTGTTACACAAAGGTATAATCGGTTTAATTTCCGTCATCTATAATCGTGATTGATCACGTTCAAATCGAAGTGAGCAAGGCAAAATGAAAAAACTATCAGCTGCAGCATTATTAGTGCTAGCAACCACCGCATACGCACAGCCATATGATAACTCTATGACTGAAGATGCGATTAAAAAACGTTTAGCACCAGTTGGCGCTGTTTATCTTGAAGGCGAGAAAGCTGCTGCAGCCGCAGCTCCTACTGGCCCTCGCTCTGGTGAGCAAGTGTACCAAGGCGCATGTTTTGCCTGTCACGGTACTGGCGCACTAGGTGCACCTAAATCAGCTGATGACTGGGCACCGCGTATCGCTAAAGGTAAAGATGTACTGCTTGATCACGCTATCAACGGTTTTAATGCGATGCCGCCAAAAGGAACATGTATGGATTGTTCTGATGATGAGATTAGCGCAGCTATTGATTTCATGACATCTAAATAATTTAATTAAACCCCTGATAACTAGGGTGATTAATTTAAAAAGGCCTATTTTTATAATAGGCCTTTTTTTATTCCCAAAATAATCTTTTTAGTTGCTGTTTTAGGGCATTAGTTACTTGACGATCGCAACTAAAAGTGAAATTATACGTTTAATAAACATACAATAATAAAATAATATGATTCATGTCATCGGAAGATAAGCCCGCGGCACCGAGTAAACTAGCGCACCAAAATAAACGTCTTAAAGCGCTATTAGAAAAGTATAAGCAATCTCACCACTTACAAAATGCCCTGATCCAGCTATCAGAGCAAGCAAGCTCTGTTGCCGAATTAACCTTACTTTACCCCGCTATCCATGACATTTTACAAGCATACCTACCTAGTAAAAGCTTTTACGTGGTGCTTGCTAATCAATATACTCATGCCCTGGAACTTTCTTATTTTTGCGATGAAAAAGATAGTATATCAGTCGCCCTCAATCAAGATAATAGTTTTGAAGAAGGCGCTACAGGCTACGTTTATAAGCTTGGCAAAACCACCTGCTTTACCAAACAAGAAATGCAAAGCGCTGCACAAAACGGCTTATTTAAAGCACTAGGCTCACCTGCTGAGTACTGGGTTGGTGTTCCTATCTATCAAGAGCAAAACATTATTGGCGTACTTGCTGCGCAAAGTTACGATAAACACCAAGATTACAGCAGTCAGCAAGTGCATTTACTCGAGGTAATGTCTTTATACTTAGCCACAGCCATAGAGCGAGTTAAAAAAAGAGAGCTGCTCGAATCTGAAGTAAAAATTCGTACCCGTGCGCTCACGCAAAGTAATGATGCGTTAAACCTAGAAATTGAACAACGAAAACGCGCACTACAACGCCAACAAATTTTGTTTAAAATATCCGAGTTGGCAACGCAAGCGCAAAACTTAGATGATGCCTATGTAAAAATTCATCAAATAATAAAAACCATTACATACGCAGAAAACTTATACATTGCACTTTATAACAAAGAGACTGGTTGGATTAGCTTCCCGTACTGTGTGGATGAATTTAAAGACAACACCGAGCCGAGGCCGTTTGCAAAAGGTTATAGCGAACTGGTTATTAGCAGCGAGCAGACCCAACTTATTCACCCCAGTAGAGCCAAAGAGCTATTAGAAAGTGGTGATGTACAACGAAATAAGCCAGTACCAGAGGAGCAAATGGCCACCAGCTGGCTAGGTGCTCCGCTTAAAACATCGCAAGGGGTTATCGGCTTAATTGCATGCCAAGCGTATAATAACAATCATATTTTTAGCAAAGACGACTGCGAGCTTATTACATTTGTATCACACCAAATTGCCACGGTTTTACAAACTAAATTAGCCACTCAAGCACTTAAATCTAGCCACCAAGAGTTAGAGTATCGAGTTAACGAAAAAACAAAGGCGCTGCAACAAGCTAACCTACATTTACAAATGCAAATTGATGAGCGTAAAAAAGTAGAGCAGCAGCTTTATCATGATGCGCATCACGACTCATTAACGGGCCTGCCTAATCGTAGCTTGTTTTTAACCCAGCTAGAAAAAACACTGCAGCATTACCATCGTTTTCCTGATCATCACTTTGCTGTGTTATTTATTGATTTAGATAAGTTTAAAGATATAAACGATCAACTAGGTCACCATGCCGGCGATCAATTTTTAATAAGTGTGGCTGATTTATTTTCGCATTGTATTCGCGAACACGATTTACTCGCTCGCCTTGGTGGTGATGAATTTGTAATTTTGCTTACCCACTTAACAGAGCTACAACAAGCAGAAGATGTAGCTGATCGCATTATTAATATAATGAAAAAGCCATTTTGCAGTAAAGGTACCTGCATTCAAAGTGGTGCAAGTATTGGTATAACGTACTCAAATTCAAGTTATCAGCATACCGATGAAATTATTCGCGATGCCGATGCTGCTATGTATTACGCTAAAAATGCAGGGCGCGACCGCTATGAGCTGTTCCACCCGTTATTAACACAAACACTAACAAGCGCAGAATCTCCAGCACAGCACCATCTTGATTCACTCCCGATGAGTTTTAGAAGTGCAGATATTATAAACCTTGATGAACAACAGCAATCAGAGTCACTGTTTGAAGCCTTTGGTGAACACCCTGTATTAGGCTATACTAGTTTTGAAGTGCTGAAAAAGTTTGCAACCGATAAAGAGCAGCACCTCCAAGTTGAATTAGAACTATTGCAGCACGCCTATGCCCATGCCTTAGCGGCAAATGTAGCCATGGTATTATTGCCATGCTCAGGGTTACTGTTAGAAGCGCTTGAATTCAATTTATTTACTGAGGTATTAAGTAAGCTGCAAGGGCAAAGCCAACTGTGTTTATTGTTTGACGACCAAGAAATACGTTACGCCTGTGCAACTCAGCTAGAAAACCTTAAAAAGCTCTCGCAGCTTGGCTACAGCATTGGCTTAAATAACTTTGCAAAAGACCGCTGTGAGCTAAATGCACTGACCGACATTACCTTCGATTATGTATTACTTAGCTCAACCTTTAGTAAACGCGTACTGCAACAAGAAAGCTTTAACTTGCAATTACAAGGTGTACTGGCAATCACTCAGCTAAAAGGCATAAAAGTCATTGCCAAAGGCCCTTCTATACTTAACTTTAGAGCCTTGCTAGATAAATACGGACTAAACTTATTTGTTGCTAAGCAGCAAGGCTTATCGGAGTCAGTAGCGGCTAATAACAACGCCGCGCAGTCTATTAACTAGGTTTTTTCAGCATCGCCCTTAAGTTAGCGACCCGTGCTTGGCCTTTTTCCATGCGCTCAGCTTGCGAGCTTGGGGCTTTTTTGTTTTCAAACGCTAGGTCATCTTGCGGTAACTCTTGCACAAAGCGGCTTAGCTCTGTTTGTGAGGTTTCGCCAAACTGACGACGTATTTTTGCATACGTTAGTGTCAGCTCTTGCTGGGCCCGTGTGATCCCTACGTATGCTAAACGGCGCTCTTCATCTACGTTTTCTTCGTCAATACTTACTTGGTGTGGCAATAACCCCTCTTCCATACCAACCATAAATACGTACGGGTATTCTAAGCCTTTAGATGCATGCAAAGTAAGTAACTGTACCGCATCAGACTCATCTTCTTCCTCGTTACGCTCTAGCATATCGCGAAGCGTTAATTTACTAACCACTTCAGGTAAGGTCATCGGTTCGTTATCGGCATCTCCGGTGAGCATATCGGTGATCCAACGATACAGCTCTGAGACGTTTTTCATGCGCATTTCTGCCGCTTTGGCACTTGGCGATGACTCATATAAATACGCTTCGTAGTTAATATTACGTACCAAGTCTTTTACCGCTTCGAGTGTATCGCTACGCACTGCATTATCTGAAAGCTCAACAACCCAACGCGCAAACCCCGAAAGCGCATTTAAGCCACGCCCTTTAAGGCGGTAGCCTAGGTCGTTATCAAAACAGGTGGCAAATAAGCTTTGGTGCTTTTCGTTTGCAAGTGTGCCTAGCTTTTCAAGTGTAACGGTGCCTATTTCACGGCGCGGCGTATTAACAATGCGTAAAAAAGCGTTATCGTCGTCTTGATTAACCAACAAGCGTAAATACGCCATAATATCTTTAATTTCTGAGCGCGAGAAAAACGACATTCCGCCACTAATTTTATAGGGAATGCGGTTACTCATTAATGATTTTTCAAAACCGCGCGCCTGGTGGTTACCGCGATACAAGATAGCGTAATCTTTATAGCTGGTGCGCTTCATAAATTTATGAGAAATTATTTCAGCAACAACTCGCTCGCACTCATGCTCTTCATCCCTACAGCCAATCACTTTAATCGGCTCACCGTAACCAAGCTCACTAAATAGCTTTTTTTCGATATCGTGCGGGTTATTGGCAATTAAAATATTTGCTGCTTTTAGAATGCGCTGGGCACTGCGGTAGTTTTGCTCAAGCTTTATGAGCCTAAGGCCGGGGTAATCTTTACTTAACAGTACCAAGTTTTGGGGGCGGGCTCCGCGCCATGAATAAATAGATTGGTCATCATCCCCTACCACAGTAAAACGCGCTCGCTCGCCTACTAATAACTTAACAAGCTGGTACTGGCTGGTATTGGTATCTTGATATTCATCCACCAGCAAATACCTAAATCGTTGCTGCCAACGCTCTCGTGAGGTGGCATTACTACTCAGTAATAAGGTGGGGATCATTATTAAATCGTCAAAATCCAGTGCGTTATATGCTCGCAGCTGATTTTGATAACGCGCGTAAAGCTGCGCAAATAACGCCTTTTGCGCATCACGTGCTTCGCGTATAGCTTGCTCTGGTAAAATTAATTCGTTTTTCCAGCTGCCTATTTGCATTTTTAATAGATTAAGTAGGTCTTTGTCTTTTTTTAGCTCGTCTTCGGTTAAATCACCTAATAGCTGGTTAGTATCTTGATCATCAAACAGTGAAAAACCTTCTTTAAAGCCAAGTGTTTTGAGCTCTTTTTTAATTATTTCAAGCCCTAGGGTATGAAAGGTTGATACCCACAGCCCTTTCGCCTCTTGCTTATTAAGCGTTTGTAATACACGCTCACGCATCTCTTTGGCCGCTTTATTCGTAAACGTTACCGCAGCAATATTACGTGCTTTGTACTCGCACTTTTGCACCAAATAAGCAATTTTGTTAGTGATTACGCGCGTTTTACCTGAGCCTGCACCCGCGAGTACTAAACACGGACCACTAATATATTTTACTGCTTCATCTTGTTTTGGATTGAGTTTCATAACGACCATGGAGTTTTAAAAGGCAGCTAATTTTACCGTAACCACAGATACAGGCATAGCCATTAGATTAATTAATTCCATTGTGGTGATCATGTATTAAATACCTTAGGTATAAGGTAATATTAGTCATTATCATTTTAGGGCAACAGCAAGGGACGATTATGATCAATCCAGCAAAACTTGAAGAAATTGCTAAGCAAATCACCAACAACATGCCGCAAGGTGTAAAAAACCTAGCAGATACACTGGAAGGTAAAACCAAACAAGTTTTACAAAATAAGCTGGCTGAAATGGACTTTGTTAGCCGCGAAGAATTTGATGTGCAAAGCCAAGTACTTATTCGTACTCGTGAAAAACTCACTGAGCTTGAAGCAAAAGTTGTGTTACTAGAGCAACAACTAAATGCTAAAAATAACGCCGAGTAGCACGTACTACATCTGTATACTCAGCCACAAAAAAAGCAGCTAAGGCTGCTTTTTTTGCTTTTAGTTTTAACTAAAAGCCCACTATGTATCAAAAAGTGCCTCTAATACATAGTATTGCAGTGATTGTTGCTGCGCTAAACTTACAGCGCACATTTTTAGCGCCACTTGCTTACCCGTAATGGGTTTATAACGTTTTAAAAAAGGAAGTTGAGTAATAACAGGTAACACAAATGCGCCTATTTGCTCAGCTATTCGTGTATCGTTTCGCTCACCCATTAATAAAGACGGCTGGAATATACTTACTTTTGCAAAGCCCAGCGTTTTTATGTGCTGCTCAAGCTCGCCTTTCATTTTTAAGTAAGGGCTGATGCTGTGCGCATTGGCGCCGCTTGATGACACCAAGCAATAATGGCTCACTGCATTGTTTGCCGCCATTTGCGCCGCAATAAACTGATAATCAAAATCAACTTTACGCTGCGCCGCGGTTGAGCCAGCCTGCTTTTTAGTAGTGCCCAAACACGAAAAAAACACATCCCCTTTAAATAACGCGCAGTAGTTGGTTAAACAATCAAAATCAATAACCTGATTAGTGAGCTTAGTATGTTCAACGTCCAGCTTACGGCGAGTTATAGCAATCACATGGCCAAACGCAGGGCTTTGCAGTAAAAGCGCTAATAGCTCACTCCCCACAACCCCTGTTGCCCCTATGATTATCGCCGTTTTAGTCATTGCTTAAATTACTCGCAACCGGCTTTAGCGAGTACATGTGCAACGGCTTTTTTATACACATCGCCTTCTTCATCGGCGCAGGTTACAACCGAGGATAAGTCGTGCAAGTGGCCGTTCTCTAATCCATATACCCAACCATGAATTGTGAGTTCTTGACCTTTATCCCATGCATCTTGAACTATGTTTGTTCTACACACGTTGCGTACTTGCTCAATAACATTTAGCTCAATTAAGCGACTTAAACGCTGTTGCTCATCCATTGCATTAAGCTGCTCTAAGTGTTTTTCTTTTACATCGCCAACATGGCGTAACCAGTTATCAATAAAACCAAATTTGGCGTTATTTAATACCGCTTGAACACCACCACAGCCGTAGTGGCCAACCACCATAATATGTTTTACTTTAAGCACCTCTACCGCGTATTGCATTACCGATAAACAGTTATGGTCAGTATGTACTACCACATTAGCTACATTACGGTGTACAAATAATTCACCCGGCAGTAAATCAACAATTTGGTTGGCAGGAACACGGGAGTCTGA
This sequence comes from Pseudoalteromonas sp. UBA2102, assembly GCF_002331165.1. Taxonomy (NCBI): domain Bacteria; kingdom Pseudomonadati; phylum Pseudomonadota; class Gammaproteobacteria; order Alteromonadales; family Pseudoalteromonadaceae; genus Pseudoalteromonas; species Pseudoalteromonas sp. UBA2102. The sequence goes on along the minus strand of NZ_DCYU01000057.1, from coordinate 8,222 downwards.
ACAGCCAATCCACAAGTACTCTGGGTTTTGTTGCATTGATAATATTTTAAAAAACTCAGGGTTGGCTTCGGTTGTACGTGCAGCCCAACGTTTGTTGTTTTCGAATAAATTTTTTAGCTTTCTCATTGCATCTCTTATTTAGGACGGGATAGAAATTACACCCCAGAAAAGACAAATAATGAGCGCCTTTTTAGTTGGTGTTTGCAAGAATTAAAATATTGCGAGGAGTTAATTGTTTCTCACAAAAGGTGGTAACTGAAACGTGATAACCTTGCTGTTGCAAATATAAAGCACGATCGAGCACAAGCCAAACTTCTATTGCTCTTCTAAACACATGTCGAACCAGTTCGATTCGCTCTGTTACTTTTTTACGCGCCTTACCAATTAATAAAAACTTATCGTAATCAGTATCTTGAGGGATACTTATAGACTTTTTATCCCCCGCCCAAGCACAAAACTGTGCAAACGTATCAGAGAACACGGCTTTGTTAACGGAAGGCACACTCACGTAATATTGTTCATGAGTGAGTGACTTTCGAAGTGCGTCAAACCCTAAGCGCCATTCCACCTCAGTTTTTCGTATTTTAGCTACACGTGAAGGAGCTGTAACTGTTTCTTGCAGCGCCAATTTTAAATCGCGGTGCGTTAAATTAAGCTTACTAGCAAGGGCAAGCTCACTCATTGCCTGATAACGACTATCGGTAAATAAGTGATAACAGCACGGCGAAAAACTAATACGTTTTACCCTAGCGGCGCTGGCGTGTTGCATAAATGCTTGGTGCAGTGCGCCACATGCATGCAGTGCAACCGCATGTGTGTCGGTATTAAAAAAATGGCGTGTTTCATCTTCAAGCACATTAGCTTGGCTAAATTTCATCGCCAAACCTTGCTTGCGTGCACTGTGCTCTCCTTGCTCGCAAAGATGCCCTTGTAGCTCAACACTGTGTACGCTTTGCGCGCCGTTATAAGCAAGCATTCGGCCTAAATGCCCTTTGCCTGCACACCATTCAAGTACAGGCTGCGTGCTACTCGTTAATGCTGAAACAAAGTCTTGCAGTTGCTCAAACTTACGCCCTTTAATACCGTTACTTATCCAAAACGGGTATTCACCGCGTTGCTGCTGGCTTTTTGGTAAATTGCACAGCTCAGGTAGCTGCTCTACCCCGGCAATAAACGGGCTAAAAAATTGATAAAGCTGTTGCTGATCGTTATCAAGCCTTGCGACATCTTCATCTGATAAGTTATTTAACGCCGCTTGTAGCTCAGGCCACGGTAACTCATCAAAATCAAATGCTGTACATTGCCAATATTCGCGGGTATTCATTAGCACTGCATCGAGTGCTGCAAACTGCTCAGCTAGGTTCATAACAACTTAAAATAGTAAAAAGACGTTTAATTATACCAGTTGCGCAGAGCTGCATTAAGCGGTTATTTTTTTCCAAGTATTAAACGCAAATAAAGGGGGATCGAAATAATACTCACAATAAAGGCGGCTATTAGCATCCACGACAGTTGTAATCGCTCTGGCTCTTGGTATTTATAAACAAACCCAGCTTTGTGCTCGTCAAATTGCGTTTGCTTAATACCATAATAATCTGCGATTAAGCGCCACTTGGCCATCGACATATTCCCTAAATGGGTCGTAGGCGGCATTATGTAGTCTTTCAATACTTCGGCTTCATAGGCTAGCTGATGAAAACTTTTGTTTGGCGCATACACTTGCTGAGTAATTGCAATGGCTTCATCCATATTCATCATCGCATAGCGCCAACCTTTTAAGCTCGCCTGATAAAACTTTTCGACCGTTTGCGGGTGCTTTTTAAGCATTGATTCGCTGGTAAATAACACATCACCATACACATCCATACCATAGCGCTGTGGGCATATAAGGCGGTGCGATACCCCTTGCTGAGTCATAAAGTAAGGCTGAGTGGTGACATACACTTGCATTGCATCAAGTTTGTTTTCTTGCCACGCTTGTAGCGCAGGCTCATCGCCTTCGTATACCTCTAAGGTAGCAATATCAATACCGCTGCGTTTAAGCATAACTAGCAGCTCGGTACTGTCTTTTTTACTCACTTCGGTAATACGTTTAGCGGTAAAATCGCGAGGGTGAAAAATATCAGAGCTGTCTTTTACCATCCAACAGTATGGGGAAAACTGCAAAATAGCCGCCATTGCTACAAACGGTTGGCCGTTTACTCTTTGTTGTAAAATACCCGAATGCGCTACGCCAAATTGGGCTTCTCCACTTGCTACAGGCGTGAAAGTGTCAGGCATTTTAGGATTGGCTTCGCGTATGGTTACATCAAGTCCGGCGTCTTTGTAATAGCCTTTTTGCTGAGCCATATAATAGCCGGCGAACTGAAACTGGTGGGTCCATTTTAGTTGTAAAGTGACTGATTCTTGAGCCATTAGTTGGCTGCAAAAAAGCAAAATTACAAATATTAATCCTTTAATAAGCAACTGGGTGTTCCAAATAGTAGTCATTAGCTGTAACTATATTTAAAACACACGATAAAGCAAGCATGCAAACGTGCATACTTGCTTATAAAAACCCTAAGCTGAGGCTAAATTGTCAACGTTTGGGCTTTGTGGCTGAGAGGTTAAAAACTGCGTAAAACACGGGTTATGTGTTTCATCTTGTACACTGTAACCTAAGCGATTTAAGTGCTCGTTAAACATATCAAATTGGCTTGGCTCAATAGCAAAGCCCGCCAGTACATTTCCGATAGACCCCCCATGATTGCGATAATGAAATAAAGTAATATTCCAATTGCTACCTAGGGTATCTAAAAAGCGCGCTAGGGCTCCTGGGTATTCCGGAAATTCAAACCGTAATAACCTTTCGTGTAACTGCTCCGGTGCTTTACCCCCTACCATATAACGTACGTGTAATTTAGCGAGTTCGTTATCTGATAAATCGCAAAATTGGTAGTCGTTGTTAGTTAGGTCTTGTTTTAGCTCGTTGAGTTCTTGCTCACCCTGGCGCAGGGCAATACCTACAAATATTTGCGCTTCACCTGGGCCTGCATAACGGTAGTTAAACTCAGTAATAGCCCGACCACCTAAAGAGGTGCAAAACTGCTTAAAGCTGCCTTTTTCTTCTTTAATGGTCACCGCAAGTAGCGCTTCGTTTTTTTCACCTAGCGCAGTACGCTCAGCCACATAACGTAAGCGATCAAAGTTTAAGTTAGCACCCGAAAGCACCGCTGCTAAATGCAGCCCTTTTAAGCCCGATTGCTGGCTCCACTTTTTAAGCCCTGCGGTTGCAAGGGCACCTGAGGGCTCTGAAATTGCGCGAGTAGAGACAAAAATATCTTGCATGGCGGCACAAATTTCATCGCCACTAACAGTTACAACTTCATCGCAAAATTTTTGCGCTAAGCGAAATGTTTCACTGCCAATAATTTTAACCGCTACGCCATCGGCAAAACTGCCAACACGGTCAAGCTCAACAGGCTCGCCCGCTTTAAGCGCGGCTTGTAAACATGCACTTTCGTCAGCTTCTACGCCAATGACTTTTATATCTGGGCGTAATGATTTGATATAAACCGCCATACCAGCAAGTAAGCCACCACCGCCAACAGGGATAAATACCGCATCAAGCTCGTTGAGTTGCTGCATAAGCTCGCGAGCCACTGTGCCTTGCCCCACTATTACATCAGGGTCATCAAAAGGCGGTACAAATACGCCATTGCGTTGCTCTGTTAGTTCAAGTGCATGTGCTTTTGCAGCATCAAAATGATGGCCATGTAAAACCACTTCACCGCCCAGCGCACGTACCGCACTTACTTTTATTTCAGGCGTGGTAACTGGCATAACAATAGTGGCTTTATGGCCAAGATGTGAAGCACTAAGCGCCACACCTTGTGCATGGTTACCCGCAGATGCCGTAATAACAACAGACCCTTTTGATAACTTGTTTAATTTATTATAAGCACCGCGTAACTTAAACGAATACACGGGCTGTTGATCTTCACGCTTTAACCAAACATGGTTGCCTAATTTATCACTGAGGTCGCGCATTTCGCTGACCTCAGTCACTTTAGCTAGCGGTTCCATATTGGCCTGAATAATAGCGCGAAAATAATCGAGCTCTTGAGAAACCATAATTAGCTAAGCTCCTCCAGTTTGGCTAAATCACGTACTGCGCCCTTATCGGCACTGGTTGCAAGTAATGCATACGCTTTTAATGCCGACGATACATAGCGGTCACGATCAAGCGGCTTATACGCTTGCTTACCACGCGCTAATTGCTTTTGTTTACGTGCTTCTAGCTCTTCATCACTTAATGCAAGGGTGATTTCACGTGTTGCGATATCAATGATAATTTTGTCACCATTTTCAACATACGCAATGGCACCGCCACTTGCCGCCTCTGGCGATACGTGGCCGATTGATAAACCAGAGGTGCCGCCCGAGAAACGACCATCGGTGATCAGGGCACATTTTTCAGCAAGGCCTTTTGATTTTAAGTAGCTCGTTGGGTAAAGCATTTCTTGCATACCTGGGCCGCCTTTAGGGCCTTCGTAGCGAATAACCACAACATCACCGGCTTTTACTTCGTCGTTTAAAATGCCTTCTACTGAATCATCTTGTGACTCGTACACCACGGCAGTGCCTTCAAAATGCAGCATTTCGTCCACTACGCCTGCGCTTTTAACAATACAGCCATCAACCGCTAAATTACCTGAAAGCACAGCTAAGCCACCATCTTGTCTAAAGGCATGCTCAACACTACGGATACAACCATGCTCTCGGTCGTTATCGCCTTCATCCCAACGGCACTCTTGGCTCATTGCTTTTGTAGTACGAATACCCGCAGGGCCTGCGCGGTAAAACTTTTGTGCTGCTTCGTTTGTAGGGTCAGTCGCATCCCACTTTTTAACAAGCTCACCCATCGTCATACCCGCTACGTGGTTTACCGATAAATCAACTAAACCTGCTTTACCTAGCTCACGTACAATTGCCATCATGCCACCAGCGCGATGCACATCTTCTATGTGGTACTCAGGTGTAGCTGGGGCTACTTTACATAAAAATGGGGTTTTACGAGAAAGCTCATCAATGTGCGACATATCAAAATCTACACCGGCTTCTTGTGCTGCTGCTAATAAATGCAATACGGTATTAGATGAACCACCCATGGCAATATCAACCACCATAGAGTTCATAAAGGCTGTTTTGTTTGCAATTGCACGCGGTAACACGTCGTGGTTGTCTTTTTGGTAGTACTCGCGACACAACTCAACAATGCGAGCGCCGGCTTCTACATACAGTTGCTTACGATCTTTATGCGTTGCAAGCGTTGTTCCGTTACCCGGTAGTGCAAGGCCAATAGCCTCTAATAAACAGTTCATTGAGTTGGCAGTAAACATACCCGAACACGAGCCACAGGTAGGACACGCAGAGCGCTCTACTTGCTCTGAATCAGCATCACTTACTGTTTCATCAGCGCCTTTTACCATGGCATCAACTAAATCTAGTTTAATATCGATGTTAGCAAGTTTGGTTTTACCCGCTTCCATTGGCCCGCCCGATACAAAAATAACCGGTATATTTAAACGTAGCGCTGCAAGCATCATCCCTGGGGTGATTTTGTCACAGTTAGAAATACAGATCATCGCATCGGCGCAGTGGCCGTTAACCATGTATTCAACAGAGTCTGCAATTAAGTCACGAGAAGGCAGTGAGTAAAGCATACCACCGTGGCCCATTGCGATACCGTCATCAATTGCGATGGTGTTAAATTCTTTTGGTACGCCGCCCGCTTGCGTGATTGTTTCAGCCATTAGCTCACTAAGCTGATTAAGGTGTACGTGCCCTGGTACAAATTGCGTAAACGAGTTAACTACAGCAATAATAGGTTTACCAAAGTCGGTGTCGGTCATGCCTGTTGCGCGCCATAATGCACGTGCGCCTGCGCGTTTACGTCCTTCAGTTGTTGTTGCACTTCTTAATTTAGCCATAGTTACCTCTGTTTTGCCGCTGTGTAAGCGGGCATTCCTCATTCTAAAAATTGTTGAGTTACTGAAGGTTATATTCAGTAACGCGTAAATGTGTTTCGTTAGCAGTTACACTGCTTGTTGCTGTAAATTTTCTAAGCTAATTTCTTTCACGTCTACCAACTTATTTAGCTGGCTGGTTAATAGATGAATAGGCTTATCGCTATCGACCGTCATTGCTATCGTATATTGAGCTTCATCTGTATTAAGCTGAAAATGCGTAAGGTCAAAACCACGGTGACGCACAACACGTAAAAAGCGCTCCACCGCAATACTTTGGTTTTTCAATGCAATAGTTAAGCTGTGTTTCATTGTGCTTTCTCCGTAATCATTTCGTCATTTGCAGCCCCTGGTGGTACAAGCGGCCATACGTTTTCTTTATCATCTATACAGGCATGTAAAATATACGGCCCTTCGCTGTTTACCAGTGCAGTGATTGCATCGTCTACTTCGTTGGCTTTAGTAATAGTTTGCCCAGGAATACCAAATACCGCCGCTAACTGAACAAAGTCAGGGTTATCTGAAAGATTGGTTTCAGAGTAACGCCCTTCAAAAAACAGTTCCTGCCATTGACGAACCATACCTAAGCGTTGGTTATCTAATATTAGTATTTTTACTGGTAAATTATTACGACGTATAGTGGCAAGCTCTTGAATGTTCATCATGATTGAGCCATCACCCGACACCGTTATTACAAAATCGTCTGGGCGTGCTACTTGCGCGCCAATAGCCGCGGGTAAACCAAAGCCCATAGTGCCTGCGCCACCACTACTTAAGTGATTACTTGGGTGGTTAAATTTCATATGTTGCGCCACCCACATTTGGTGCTGGCCTACATCGCAGCACACTACGCCTGTTTTTGGCATACGCTGGCTTAACTGGTTCAATAAATACGGGGCAAATACTTTTTCGCCTGGGTAGTCGTAACGCCATGCGTGTTTTTCGCTCATGAGCTTATTTGTATCGCACCATGCTTTAGGTGTTACAACACACTCAAGTGCGGGTAATGAGGTTTTTAGATCAGCAATTAAGGACGCTTTAGCAGGTTTGCGTTTACCTACTTCGGCCGCGTCAATGTCTAAGTGAATTACTTTTGCTTTGGCTGCAAATTTGGCTAAGTTGCCCGTTACGCGGTCATCAAAGCGCGCGCCTATACATACAAGTACATCACACTCTTGTACTGCTATGTTAGCCGCTTGTGTGCCGTGCATGCCTAACATTCCTAAGTAGTGCTCGTAATCTGGTAACACACTGCCTAGCGCTTTTAATGTTGATACCGCTGGCATTTGTGTTTTGTTTAAAAACTGCATTAACTCATTTTGCGCATCGGCGGCTTGTACGCCACCACCTACATACGCTACTGGCTGCTTTGCTTCAGTTAATAACTGGTTTGCAATGGCTACTTGGTTTAAATCAAGTTGTGGTAAATATTCATCAGCAGCTAACCAAGGTTTAAAAGGTACTTGCGCCATTTGAATATCTTTTGGAATATCTACAAGCACTGGGCCTGGGCGACCACTTTGAGCTAAGTGCATGGCTTCTTGTAATATTTCAGCTAAGTCTTCTGGGCGCTCTACCATGTAGCTATGTTTAGTACACGACAGTGACATACCTAGTACATCGACTTCTTGAAATGCATCTGAGCCAATAGCGGCAGTCGGTACTTGACCTGTAATTGCTAATAATGGCACTGAGTCCATCATTGCATCGGCAAGTGCTGTTATTAAGTTAGTAGCGCCTGGGCCTGAGGTAGCAAAACAAACGCCTAATTTGCCTGTGCTGCGAGCATAACCCACTGCGGCAAAACCAGCACCTTGCTCATGGCGAGTAAGGTAATGCTTTACAGGCGCGCCATACAGCGCATCGTAAATGGGCATAATAGCTCCGCCAGGGTAGCCAAATACTTCATTTACGCCGTGCTTGGCTAATAAATCGATTGTTAGTTCTGCGCCTGTCATTAATTAATCCTCATTCCTCAGTGACAACCCAATTACCTACTTTACTTAAAAAACTTATAGCTAATACCAATCCGCAATAATACTTAATTATTTTTAGAGGGCTAAAAGTGTCGCTATCTGCGTTAAAAAATTCTCATTTAGAACAACTAAATAGCGAATTTTTTGCCTAGCTATCAACACGTTTATCTATCCTCAAAATAGATCACTTAATTAAGCGAATTGGTATAAAATTTTTAAAACTTTGTGCTTAAAACTA
>NZ_DCYU01000074.1:15857-18452 GCF_002331165.1 Pseudoalteromonas sp. UBA2102 | reverse complement strand
TATTTTAGCGCTTATGGTTGAATTGCTATGGCAGCACGAGCACAGTAAAACCAATAATGTAGCATGGCTTGAAAAATGTGTTAATGCGCTTGAAAAAGAGTATGCGTTTTGGATGCAAGGCTCAGAAGAGCTTACTAACGAGAAAACGGCACTAAGGCGAGTGGTAAAAATGCCATGCGGTGGCAAGTTAAATCGTTATTGGGACGATGAAGCAGCCCCTAGGGCAGAATCCCTGAGAGAAGATCTGGCACTCGCAGAGGGCTTAGCAGAGCATAAAAAGCCCGACTTTTATCGACATATACGTGCAGCGTGTGAATCTGGCTGGGACTTTAGTTCTCGCTGGCTAGCTGAGCCTAGTTCACTTAGCTCTATACAAACGACCGATATATTACCCATTGATCTTAATTGTTTGCTTTATAACCTAGAAAAACAGCTTAGTAAGTTTAATAAGCTGCTAGGTAATAGCCAACAAGCCGATTTATTTAGCGACTACGCAGCAGCTCGCCGCACACTGATTAATAAATACATGTGGAGTGAGCAACAACACTTTTTTGTTGATTATAATCATCACAAAGCGAGTCAATCTAAGGTGTTAAGCGCTGCCGCAAGTACTGCATTATTTTTTAACTTAGCGTCTGAACAACAAGCTCAACATATTGCCGAGCGACTAAGCCGCGACTTTTTAAAGGCTGGTGGCATAGTTACTACCGTTACCTCTACATCACAGCAATGGGATAGCCCTAATGGGTGGGCTCCGCTGCAGTGGTTTGCTGTTAAAGGGCTTAACAATTACGGTTTTAGTGATCTTAGTAAACGTATAATGCAAAACTGGCTAACAATGGTAGAAAACGACTTTTCTGTTAATCAGTGCCTACTAGAAAAATACAATGTGTGCGTGCCTCAATTAAAAGCAGGGGGCGGAGAATACGTAGTACAGCAAGGTTTTGGCTGGACTAACGGGGTTACCTCACGCTTTTATACGTTATGTGAGGACTGATCAGAGCAGTATTTTATATGAAAATAATTCATTCATTATCATTAAGTTATTGTAACTATTAACTAAATATAATTGGTGATTGTTTTATGCCGTGTATGAATAATACCAAGGGCGCATTGTAAGTTGTTAATAAATTCGGTAATGTGGTGTAAACATTTCAAGGAAGAAATCTATGCTACAACCACACGCCGTTTTTGTAAAAACCACGTTTCAATCTTCTTTTCACTGTGAAAGCTACACAACTATATTAAAAACCATGCAAGCCATTTTTGGCGATATTAAAATGGACGACGTGATCCCTAAAAACGAGAAAAGGGACAAGTTTGATTTATTTTTAATTGATGGCGCTAAAAATAACTGGTTAGATTTACTGCCTGCCGACTTAATTTGCCTCGCTAAAAAGCATAAAGTTGTCTTATTTAATGTAGAGCCCAATGCCGTGTGCGAAAAAAACCTACTGTTAAATCATTTCAATGGTGTGTTTTATAAATCAGATGCACCAGAAACTATTTTTAAAGGGCTAGTTAGAATAACCGCAGGCGAGTTATGGTTTACGCGAAAGGTTATATCAAAAGCGTTTTCAGATATTCTCTCGGTTGCCTCTTCGTTTAATAGCCTACAAGAAGATATCACCCTAAAAAAAGGGGATTATGCGCACCTTACTAAACGTGAAAAATCGGTTATTCACTTAATTGCTCAAGGGGCGAGCAATAACGCCATTGCCGATAAACTTAATATAAGTGACCACACCGTTAAAACGCATTTGTATAGTGCCTTTAAAAAAACCAATTCTCGTAACCGTGTTGAATTGGCAAATTGGGCTCAGCGTTACATATCGGTTTTATTGCCTATGGCTAAGTAGTTATAGCAATTTTTTAAAACACGATTGTTGTATACACTCATATAAAAAAGGCTACATCATGTAGCCTTTTTTATTTTTAAATTATAGCCTTATACCAATTCGCTTAATCAAGTGTTATTGCGCATTGGTATTACGCTGCTTTTTGTGCCCACAAGCCTCTATCAATTCCTTTTGTAATTAAGTCTGTGAGTGCTTTTTCAATGGCTTGGGTTACACATATGCTCATCGGTTCGTTATCACTAAAGCCGGCTTCAGCTTCGGCTAAGCGTTTGTAGCTTACGTACCTAAAAAATCCTGCACGCATTTCTTGGCTAAGTACTTTTTTGCTGGTGGCTACGCTAAGTAATACTTGGCCGGTGCGAACATCAACTGCGCGTAAATATATAGATATTGCATCTTCACGATATAACTCAGATGCGCCAATACCAAAGTATTCCATTCCTAAACCGCCTGTTTTTACATTGGTATCGTAGCTAATAATACCGCCTTCTAAAATTATTTTAGCGGTTGTTAGGGGCGGTAAATCTGGTTGGTTAGGGTTGTCAGATTGGCCTGCACGAATAATTTTTCGCTCTGTTAAAATATTTTGTAAGCCTTCGCGTTCAACCGGTGTAAACCAATCAGACTCGTGCAGTGCTTGCACTAAAATAGAGTTAGCACCTTGCGTTACTGCAGTTGAAAACGAGCTAACATTAGTTTGCGGTTTGTATTGGCCTGTTTGATCTCTAAACGAATA
>NZ_DCYU01000074.1:13678-15433 GCF_002331165.1 Pseudoalteromonas sp. UBA2102 | reverse complement strand
ATTAAGTTTCCCATACTTGAGCAACCAGTTATGGCTAATAGAGTTATTGTTATGAGTATTTTGCGCATTATCCAAACCTCGGAACTTCGATGATCACGACAGAGTCATCTAATATATTGGTTATTTTTACTGTAATAGTGTCGGTTGTGCTGGTGATGACTTCTATTTGATAATCGCCACTCATGAATATTGAGTCTTGGTCAAATAGGCTGTCTTCAATTTCTTCACCAAACGCCATATCGGTAATTTCTCTTACCATGCGGTTTAAATACGTGCGCTCTAATGAGTCTTGAAATTGCTCTGCGTAGCCTTTTTCGATGGTTGGGGCTTTGTGTTTGTTTTGCGCTTGCGCTTTACTAAGCAGCATAGTGGCATTGAGTGGGTTACCACCAAAGCTTGGGTTGATTGGGGTATAAATTATTTCAGTTGCCGAGGCTGAAAAACTAAGTGTTGTTATTATTATAAGTGCTATTTTTTTCATTTTACCATCCATTTACTGCCATGTCGGGTGACGATGTTGCCATATTTGAGCGTGCCATCGCGTCTATTACAGTGTAAACAGCTTGCTCAACGCGTTCGTCGAGGGGCGCTAATCTACGTCCTAAATAGGTTACATACACGAGTTGGTTATTCATAATTAGCGAAAGCTTTGTGCCAGCTTTTGGTATTACTGTTTCTCTTATTTCTATATTAAAACCAGCGGTTGAAGGGAGATCTCGCCAGTAATTTGAAAACTCGTAATAAAATTGATGGCCAAAACGACTAATGCTTCTATCAAGCAGTAAGCCATCTATTTCTAGTTCTTGCGCAGCATTGCTTAGCGAAGAAAAAAACAGAAAAAAACTCAGTAGGTAGTAACGTAAGTGAATATTTATTTTCATAGTAAAATGGGGAGGGTTAACCTCCCCACCTCAATAATTACATTTGCGTAATTGTTGCTGTGTTGCCATCGCCAATTTGCGTAACAGAAACCGTGCTGTCGTAGCCAATTACTGAGCCTTCAACAAGGTTATCGTTACCTACTTGAGTGACTGTAAACGATACGTTTTCACCACCCACTAAAAAGGCTGACTGCTCAACGCCGCTTACCCAGTTACCTTCACCTTCTTGTGAAATATCAATACTGTGGCTACTACCTTCAACCATCATATCGACTAGGTTTAACATGCCATCTTGCGCAATATCGATTTGGTTATCGTTACTATCTAAAATACCCGCAAGCGTAACAACTGCCTCGTTTTGAGCACCACTTTGGGCAATATCAATATCGTTATTGTTTGATGTAAGCGATACATCAGGGTACGACGATTGCACCAGCATGACGTTTTCATCACCAGATTGAACTAAATCAACATCGTTACCTGTGCCGTTAAAGTTAGCAAGGTGAACAGAGTTTAAGTCGCCAACTTGAGTGGTTGAAAACTCATTATCAGAGCCAATTACACCCATGTAAGATTCGTTAAAGTCACCGTTTTGTAGTGAAGTTAGCTCGTTGTTATCGCCAATTAAATCGGCTGTCATTAAGTTTTCAGCGCCAACTTGCGTTGCTGTCACTTCGTTATTTGCACCTTCAAATAAGTTTGATTCAATTGTATTTAATGAACCTTCTTGATCTAAATCTATTTGGTTATCATCGCCAACAACAGCTGCAAACGTTACTGCATTTGTTAAGCCATCTTGCTCAATTTCAATTTCATTTGCATCACCAGAAATTGAACTAAATGCTACAGCGTTACGGTCGCCGTTTTGTTCAAC
>NZ_DCYU01000074.1:0-13273 GCF_002331165.1 Pseudoalteromonas sp. UBA2102 | reverse complement strand
TTTTCATCGCCTGAAAGCATGGTGATTTCTGCTTCATGCCATTCACCCTGTTGTAAAGACATGATTTCATTTGCATTACCTTGCATATCCATGTTGTAGAACCAGTGGCCGCCGCTACCTTGCTCTACATCAATAAGGTTGTCATCACCAGTTACGATATTAATCGCTTCGTTATTTACGAAAAAGCCTTGGCCAAATTGGCTAACAAATAACATGTTGTTGTTACCTGTTACCTCAGAAATAAACCCATTAGCAACGCCATCTTGCGAGTACACTTGCGTGTTGTTATCGCCAGTTGTTGTTACTTCGGCATAATTACCAAATTGGCTTTGCACAACTTCAGTGTCGTTATTGTTACCTGTGGTGGTAACAAGCATGGTGTTGCTGTCGCCTTCTTGATAAAGAAACGCGTTATTTTCATTTGAAGTTTGGCTGAGGGTTAAGCTGTTTTCTAGACTCTCTGTAGATACCTGTGTACTTAGTTGCGAGCTAGACACTGATTTGTTTTGTGTATCTGCGTGTGAGGCAAAGCTGGTACCGACTGCTAATGCAACAGCGCAGCTTAAAAGTGTTTTATTCAACTTCATTATTATTCTCCTTGAAATAGTAAAATCAAATACCTTAAGTGTTATAAATTTTAATAAGATATTTTCGCTCAGCATGCCGTGCTGAAATAATGGTGTGATCCACTGTTAATTTGATTTTGTAAATCGTTTGTTATTACAAATGCTAAGTTTAAGCCTGTCATTTTTATTAAACATAAAGTGGCTAAACTTTTTTGTAAGAACACCTTCACTGTATTCTCCCCGGCGAAGGACTTAAATCATCTTTTTTTACCAATTTTATTTTTTATGTATTTCATCGAGTTATAAAAAAGTATCTATATAGGAACAAAATTGGGAAGGAAAACTAGTAAAAATGTTTGGTCCTTAAAAAGGTAAAAATGGCGGACGGTAATTCATAAAAATGACTGTGTTGTATGTTTTTTTGTTAATCAGTCTGGTTAAAAATGTTGATTTTTAGTTGTTTGTTATTTTTTGACTTGTGTAAATCCAGATTTATTAGTTTTCTAGTTCTATGCCACGTGATCCTCTTGTATTTGAAGTTGTAAGTAAACTTACTTAGTACGGCTAAGTTAAACCAACTATGGATAGAACAATGAAAACAAAATTATCTATTATCACTCTTGCTTTACTCCCGTGTTTAGCTGCTGCAAAACTACCTGATGCAGGTGTTAAACACCCTGTTGTAGCAAGTAGTGATGCAGTAATTGTTAAATACAAAAAAAATGCATCAGCACAAATGCGTAAACAAGCGCGTTCGTTAGTTAAAGCAAAAATTTCAGATGTAAACGCTGATGAAATTGATGATAACTATAAGTCTTTACTTTCTGGGCGGTTAGCTAAGTTTAAAATTTCGGGCATGAGTACTAAAGAAGCCATTGCGCGCTTAAAATCTCACCAAGCGATTGAATATGTTGAGCCTGATTACCAAGTAAGCATTGCTCAAACGCCTGATGATCCGCGCTTTGATGAGTTATGGGGTTTAAATAACGACGGCCAAACAGGCGGTACTGCCGATGCTGATATTGATGCAGTAGAAGCATGGGATATTTCGACAGGTAGCCGCGATGTTGTGGTAGGTGTAATTGATACCGGTATTGACTATAGCCACAGCGATTTAGCTAGCAATATGTGGGTTAATAGCAGTGAAGTGCCTGGAGATGGCATCGATAATGACGGTAACGGCTTTGTAGATGACGTGCACGGTATTAATGCAATTACCAACAGTGGTGACCCTATGGATGATGAAGGCCATGGTACTCACGTATCGGGCACCATAGGCGCAAGCGGTAATAACGCAACAGGTGTTGTAGGCGTTAACCACGAAGTATCGCTGGTAGGGTGTAAGTTTTTAGATGCTGCAGGTAATGGCTCAACATCAGATGCAATTAAGTGTATTGATTACATGGTAGGACTTAAAAATGCCGGTGTTAACTTACGTGTTTTAAATAATAGCTGGGGCGGTGGCGGTTATAGCCAAGCATTAGCCGATGCAATTGCCTCAAGCGAAGCAGCCGATTTACTGTTTGTAGCGGCAGCGGGCAACGACACCATAGATAACGATGTAAACCCGCATTATCCTTCTAACTACGAAAACGCAAGCGTGTTATCTGTAGCAAGTACGGATCAAACCGATAATATTTCGTGGTTTTCGCATTATGGTTTAACCAGCGTTGACATGGGCGCCCCTGGTAGCGCAATTTTATCTACTACACCAGGTGAGAGCTATGCGTCTTACTCAGGCACATCAATGGCGACTCCTCATGTAGCTGGCGCTGCAGCGTTAGTGCTATCTATTAACCCAGAACTTAACACACAAGAGCTTAAAGAATTACTAATGAGTTCTGGCGATGCAAACGCTGCACTGCAAGGTGTAACGGTGGCAGGTACGCGTCTTAATGTTAACCAAGCACTTATTGATGCAGATCCTACACCTGGCTTTAAAATTTCAGCCGATCCACTTACGCAACAAATTGTAGCGGGCCAAGCTACAAATTACACATTTACCATTGGCTCAATTGCCCAGTGGGATGAAGAAGTAACGCTTGAACTATCATCAACATTAAGCGGCGCTTATTTGTCGGCTAGCACGGCTCGCCCTGGTGATGAAGTAATGCTTAACGTTGAAACCGACACTGATACACAGTGGGGTGAATACGAGCTAACCGTTACTGCAACAGCGGATGAAATTGTTAAACAGCAGTCAGTTAAATTAATGATTCAACCGGTAGGCCTAAACGACTTTACCTACAGCAGTAATGCAAGTGTTGATATTCCTGATAACTCGCCAGTGGGCGCCGTATCAGTAATTAATGTGCCTGATGATTTAACTGTGTTTGGTACAACAGCGGATGTTGATATTACGCATACTTACTCAGGGGACTTAGTGGTTAAGCTAGTATCAGCACAAGGCACGCAAGTAACGCTACAAAGCAACGTGGGTGGTTCAAGCGACGACATAGTGAGAAGCTTTACATCTGAGTCATTTAACGGTGAAGTGGCAACAGGTGATTGGACGCTACACGTTGAAGATACCGCAGCAGCCGATACGGGTACCATTAATACTTGGTCTCTTACATTAAGCGCTATTGGTGAAGTTAGCCCACAACCACCGCGTGCGGGTTTTGATGTAGAAACACAAGGTTTAACCGTTAACTTTACAGATTCAAGTACGGATGCAAATAACGATATTACACAGTGGAGCTGGGAGTTTGGTGATGGAGCAACATCATCTGATCAAAACCCAATGCATGTCTATGCAGCCTCTGGTAATTATGATGTTGTACTAACCGTAACTGACAGCGAAGGCAATACAAGCACGTCAACGCAAACGGTTGTAGTAAGTGATGTAGAGCTTGAGCTTACCCTTAAACGCGCTAATAAATCTCGCCTTGATACTATGCGTGTAGATTTAAGTTGGGAACGTGTTGGCGCTGAGTCATTAAGCGTATACCGTAACGGTGAGCTGGTTGATACCACATCAGACAACGGCCGTTACCGCGACTACGTACGTGGTGCTTCATTACCATCGTACGATTACCAATTATGTGTAACTGAAAATGTATGTTCTAACATCATTACAGTGTCATTTAACTAACTACTCCTAAAGTGACCTTAAGCCCAGCACTGCTGGGCTTTTTTTGTTTTACGATAAATCTAATAAGCTCTTAGAATTTAGTTTTAACGGTTCACATCTAGGCTTTATTATACCAATGCGCATAATTAAGTAATCTATTTTGAGGATGGATAAACGTGTTGATAGCAAGGCAAAAAATTCGCTATTTAGTTGTTCTAAATGAGAATTTTTTAACGCAGATAGCGACACGTTTAGCCCCTGAAAATGATTAAGTACTATTGCGGATTGGTATTATACGGATGAGTTTTAAGCCAGTGCTCGGCGATTTGCTCGCGCGTGGCAAACCAAACTTGCTCATGCGATTTAGCATATTCTAAAAACCGTGCAAGGGCTTTAATGCGCCCTGGGCGGCCAATTAAGCGACAATGCAGCCCTATAGACATCATTTTAGGGGCGTTCTCACCTTGTGGGTCGCCTTCTTCATAAAGCGTATCAAACGCATCTTTTAAATAATTATAAAACTGATCGCCGGCATTAAAGCCTTGCACAGCGGCAAAGCGCATGTCGTTTACATCAAGCGTGTAGGGCACTATTAACTGTGGCTTACCTTCTTTAATACTGTAAAAGGGTATGTCGTCGCTGTAATCGTCGGCATCATATAAAAACGAGCCATTTTCTACCACAAGGGCTGCCGTGTTAGGGCTTGTGCGCCCGGTGTACCAGCCTGAGGGCTTTTTACCAGTAAGCGTTTGAATGATTTCAATGGCTTTTTGCATGTGCTCGCGCTCGGTTTGTTTATCTATATATTGATAATTAATCCAGCGCAGGCCGTGGCTTGCAATTTCGTGCCCAGCTTCAACAAAGGCTTTAGCTATATCGGGGTGGCGCTCAAGGGCCATTGCCACAGCAAAAATGGTGACCGGTATATCGTATTTTTTAAAGAGTTTAAGTAAGCGCCACACACCTGCGCGCGAGCCATATTCGTAAATAGACTCCATGCTTATGTGGCGGCCTTCTACATGCGGGGCACTGACTATTTCAGATAAAAATGTTTCGGCTGCTGCATCACCATGCAGTACACAGTTTTCACCGCCTTCTTCGTAATTTAATACTACTTGTACAGCTATACGGGCTTTATTAGGCCAATTGGCATGCGGAGTGTGTGCACCATAACCAATTAAATCGCGCGGGTAGTGTTTAAATTGCTCGCTCATGTTACTGCTCCTTTTTTACTGCGCTGAGCCAAGTGCCAAGCATTTCACGCTCTGCATCAGTCATTTTGGTCATATTTGCCAATGGCATATCTTTGGTAATAACGGCGCGAGTATGAATAAGTGCACTGGCTTTTTTTACATCAGCAAGTGAGTCGAGCTTAAAGCCGAGCGGCGCGGTTTGAAAAAGCTTTGATGTAGGGGTTTCACTGTGGCACTGTGTACAGTGTTTATTAATAATATCCCACGCTTGCGCATCGCTTATACTTGCTTGTAGCTCATTTTGTGCGTTTACAGAACTACTTGGCCACGGTGCTATGGCTAGCATTAACGCAAAAAACGCGGCAATACCGCTTATTAGCACTGAAGGCTTATTAACACCTTGGTGCTTTAAATTAAAAAAGTGGCGTATCCACATACCAATAATAAAAAAGCCAATAAGCACTAACCAACCAAACTCATGGCTATAGGTATACGAAAAATGGTTACTTAGCATAATAAATATAACTGGTAGGGTGGCGTAGTTATTATGTACTGAGCACTGCTTTGCTTTTAAGCCCGGCGCTGAATCAGGAATGCGCCCAGCTTCTACTTCGCTTACCATGTAGCGCTGTGCAGGCATAATAATGTGATATACATTACCGGCCATACAGGTACCAATTAATGCACCAACATGAATATACACTGCGCGGTCACTAAATAGCTGATCAACCCCATACGTCCATAACGCTAAAAAGCCTACACCTAGGGCAATAAATGCCTTGCCATTTTCAACAAGCGGGCTTTTACACAATAACCGATAAACACCATAGCCTAAGCCTATAAAACCAAGTGATGCACCAATAGCTGCAAACTTACTGAGCTCACTTTTACTGGCATCGAGTAAATACACATCTGCACCCACATAATATAACAGCGTAAATAACAGCGCGCCGCTGATCCAGGTTGTGTAGGCCTCCCACTTAAACCAATGTAGGGTAGAGGGCATTTGTTCTGGGCCATTTTGATACTTAGCCACTTCGTAAAAGCCGCCGCCATGAATAGCCCATAAATCGCCTTTTATGCCTTTATCTTGTTTCCATTGTGGCGGTGTTTGTAAGTTATTATCAAGCCACACAAAATAAAATGAGGCGCCTATCCACGCTATACCTGCTACCACGTGAAAGTATCTAAACACCAAATGAGCAAGCTCAAATAAATAGTTTTCCATCGGGTTATGCCTCTTCTAAATCGGGTGTGGGTGTGGCTGCAAACTGGGCTTGTTGGTCGCGTTTATACACGCTTTTACCCATAATGTAGGTTTGTTCAATACAGCGGTCGTCGCCTAGCATCATCATGGCAAAAAGCTGTTCGTGAAGGGTTTTGGCATGGCCAATTCTGAACTTTAAAAAGGAGGTGGCCGCGTAATCCATTACAATAAAGTCGGCCTCGCAGCCTTCATTAAAGTTACCTATGGTGCCTTCTAAATCAAGGGCACGCGCGCCGCCTAGGGTGGCTAAATAAAACCCTTTAAATGCTGAGAACTTTTGACCCTGTAGCTGCTGAATTTTGTACGCTTCGTTACCTGTTTGTAGCATAGAAAAACTTGTGCCTGCGCCAACATCGGTACCCATACCCACATTTATTCCATGCTCTTCACATCTCTTTAAATTTAAAAGGCCCGAGCCTAAAAATAAGTTAGAGGTAGGGCAGTGCGATATAGCCGCGTTGTTATCGGCAAGACAGCACAGCTCGCGCTCAGATAAATGAATGCTATGGGCAAATACCGAGCGTTTACGCACCATTTTAGCTTGCTCGTACACGCCTAGGTAATCATCAGCCTCTGGGAATAACCCTTTTACCCATTCGCACTCGTCTTTGTTTTCAGATAAGTGGGTATGCAGGTAGGTGTCGGGGTATTCTTCTAATAATTGAGTACATTTTTGTAGTTGCTCTGGGGTAGATGTGGGCGCAAAACGTGGCGTTACTGCATAGCTTAACCTATCAACATTGTGCCATTTTTCTATCAGTGCTTTTGATTGATCGTAACTGGTTTGCGCGCAATCTGATAAGTCATCTGGGCAGTTTCTGTCCATCATTACCTTACCGGCAATCATACGTAAATTACGTTTTTGAGATTCGTTAAAAAACGCATCTACCGATTGCGGGTGCACAGTGCCAAATACCAATGCGGTAGTGGTGCCATTACGCAGTAGCTCATCTAAAAAGCGATTAGATATATCTTTTGAATAGTGCTCACAGGTAAACTTTTTTTCGGTTGGAAACGCGTATTCGGTAAGCCAGCTTAAAAGCTGCTCACCATACGCGCCTACCATTTCGGTTTGCGGCAAATGTATGTGCGTGTCTATCATGCCGGGCATTACTAATTTACCATCGTGGCGAATAATAGTGGCTGACTTATCAATGCTTGGCAGTATGTCTTGCTCGTAACCAAGGTTAACCACTTTGCCGTTTTGAATAACTAACGCGCCTTTTTCAAAATAGCGATGGGCGCTTTCGCCTGCTATGGCGGGGTCGTCAACAAAATCGAGTATGTTGGCACAAATTACGGTCATTTTATTATTGTTGTGGGTGCTCATAATTAGCTGCCTCTGTACGTTGAGTAGCCAAATGGGCTAAGCAATAACGGAATATGATGGTGTTTTTTATCTTGTAATCTAAAGGTAATTTGCGCCTCAGGGTAAAACGCAGGTGTTTCTTGGTTTTCATAATAGCTATCTAAGTCAAAAACCAGTTTATAGGTTGCAAATTCTACGTCTGTGTTGAGCCAGTCGGTAATTCGCCCGTCGCTATTTGTTTTACCTTGAGCAATTAATTGCCACTCGTTATTAGCGTATACAAACAATTGTACAGCTACATTTTCTGCCGGTTTGCCTGTGCTGGTATCTAAAATATGGGTAGTGATAGGGCTTTTATTCATAGCAATGACTCCAATCTTATTTTTGTTATTTTGGCTTGTTCGCCCGCGGCTATATTAAGCTCTGTGCTGCGGGTGTTGTGTATGCGCTGCTCAATAAGTTCAAGCATTTGCTCAGCACTTTTACCACTGGCACACACAATAAATATAAAGCCAAATTTACTGAGGTATTCTTTATTTAGCGCAATCATTTTTTTTAGGGTTTGCTCGTTTGCTTTACTCATGCCTGATTGTTCATGCCCCGCTTTTTGCGCTGTAGCGGCGTACTTTTTACTTAATGTTGATAAATCGCCTATTTGCGGGTGGCCTTCAAAAGCGGCTAAATAATCGCTTTCGCCTAGGCTATCCCATACGCTTTGTGCGCTGTTAAATAAGTGCTCTTTATTTTCAAATGGCATGATATTTAGCATACCGCTTACCCAGTTAGGGGCGGCGCAGCAATGCTCTAATGCTTGATGCGCTTGCGCTGCATTTAGGTCGTTAATTTTTAAGCTACTCATGCGTTTTCTTCCTCGTGCGTGGTGCTAATTAAGGCATTTTTAAGTGCACGCCATTGCAAGCCTTGGCGTTTTGGCGCATGGGTTTGCATAGCCTGATAAAGCCCAATTAACTGCCCGCTAATTGATATTGCTACTTCCATAGGGAGCTTGCCCGTTACATTTTCAAGCCCAACAGGGCAGGTCATTTGCTTTATTTGCTCGGTGGTAAAATCGCGATGGGCTAAGCGCTGTTTAAAGCGTTTTGCTTTGGTATCTGAGCCAATTACACCAAGCCAATTAGCATCAGCGCGTTTAATAATGGCTTGTGTGAGTGCAAAATCGAGCTGGTGGTTATGGGTTAATATTAAGTAATTATTAGCCTTTGGCGCGCGTTTTACTTGCTCTGTTGGTTCTTCATCAACCACTTTTATTACGTTATTAGGAATTACTTGCGGGAATACATCGGCGCGGCTATCTATCCAGCGTATGCGCATAGGTAATTGCGCCAATATACCAATAAGCGCCTGTGCTACATGGCCTGCGCCATAAATATCAAGCGTAAAGCGCTCGCATTGCATGCACTCAAGCATAACAGTGGCAGCTCCCCCGCAGCATTGGCCTAAATTTGCGCCTAGGTTAAATTGCTCTATCACTTGCGCTGCCTCGCCTTTGGCAAGTAGCTCGCGGGCTTTTTCTATAACTACGTATTCAAGGTGTCCACCGCCAAGGGTGTCGTAAATGTGCTCGCCGCTTATTACCATTTTAGAGCCCGTGCCACGTGGGGTTGAGCCATTGGTGCCAAGCACAGTGGCAATAACATAATTAGTGCCGCTTTGTTCGTGCTCGTTTATAGCTTGTGCCCAATTTTGCGTATGAAAACCCTGAAACGACTCATTTAAATTAGCCATGTTGCTGCTCCTTAAACCTGCTAGCGGTTTGCTCAATTGCATTTAATACACGCTCAGGTGTAGCAGGTGTATCAAGTGGGGCGGTGTATTTGTAATCGGCCACACTGCTTATGGCATTACGAATAGCACTCCACACACTAAAGGCCAACATAAACGGCGGTTCGCCAACCGCTTTTGATCTAAATACCGTGGTTTCTGGGTTTGCTGAGTTATATAAATTTACATTAAATTCGGCTGGGGTATCGCCAATTGCAGGAATTTTGTAGTTAGCAGGGCCAAAGCTTGCAAGCTGGCCTTTATCATTCCATTGTAAGTCTTCGGTGGTAAGCCAGCCCATACCTTGTACAAAAGCCCCTTCAATTTGGCCTATATCAAGTGCAGGGTTAATTGAGCTGCCCACATCGTGCAGTATATCAACGCGGGTTACGGTGTTTTCGCCTGTCAGCGTATCTACTTCTACTTCACTGAGCGCTACGCCGTGTGCGTAGTAAAAAAATGGGCGGCCTTCGCCTTTCGCTCTATCGTAATGAATTTTAGGCGTTGCGTAATAACCGGTTGATGAAAGCGATATACGATTCATATAAGCAAGGTTTGCAAGTTCGCTAAAGCTAATTTCGCCTTTACTAAAGGTAATGAGATTATCTTTAAATACAATACTTTGGCTGTCTACTTCAAAGTGATCACTTATAAAATTTATTAAACGCTCTTTTATGGTATTTACCGCGTTTAGCGCTGCCATGCCGTTTAGGTCAGTCCCGCTTGATGCAGCAGTTGGCGAGGTGTTTGGTACTTTGTCGGTACGAGTAGCGCTTATGCTTACTGCGTCAAAATCAACGCCAAAGCCATGGGCTACTATTTGCGCTATTTTTGTATTAAGCCCTTGACCCATTTCGGTGCCGCCATGGTTTAAATGAATTGATCCATCGCTATATACATGCACTAATGCACCCGCTTGGTTTAAGTGCTGTACGGTAAACGATATACCGTATTTAACCGGCGTCATCGCAAGGCCTTTTTTGATAATAGGCGATGATGCGTTAAAGGCTTTAATTGCCTTTTTTCGCGCCCAGTAATCACCCGACTCCTCAAGCTGGCTTATCATATCTTTTAAAATATGCTGCTCTACTGTTTGATGATACGGGGTGGTGTCGCGGCCTTTTTTGTATAAATTAAGTTTTCGGATCTCAAGCGGATCTTTACCTAATTTAGCGGCTATGTCGTCCATTATTAGCTCGCCCATGATCATGCCTTGCGGGCCACCAAATCCTCTAAACGCAGTGTGACTTACGGTGTTTACTTTACAGCGATTCCCTTTAATGGTGGCAACTGGGTAGTAATAAGCGTTATCAGCATGAAACATTGCTCGGTCGACAATGGCATCAGATAAATCAGGCGAATAACCACAAAATCCATTTACGGTTACATCAGCGCCTTCAATTAGGCCATTTTCGTCAAACCCTACATGGTATTGGTTATAAAATGGGTGGCGCTTACCGGTAAGTTTAAAGTCGTCGCTGCGGGCTAGGCGCATTTTAACGGCGCAGCCAAGGTAGTAAACTGCAAGTGCTGCAAGGCAAGCCCACGGCGCGCCTTGGGTTTCTTTACCGCCAAAGGCTCCGCCCATGCGGCGGGTTTCTACGTTTACAAAGCTAAATGGCTTTTTTAAAATTTTAGCAACTAAGTGCTGCACCTCTGTTGGGTGCTGTGTAGAACACTGAACATGAATACCGCCATCGTTGTCGGGCTGAGCAAGTGCTATTTGCCCCTCAAGGTAAAAGTGTTCTTGCCCGCCTATGTGTATTTCACCTTTAAGTTGGTGGGCTGCATTATTAATGGCTTGCTCGCTATTACCGCGGTTAAGTGAATGCGGCGGCCTTACCCAGTGCTCTTTTTTAATCGCTTCTTTAATATCAAGTATGGGGGTGGTTTGCTCGCATTCTATAACCACTAAGCGAGCAGCGCGGCGCGCAATGGCGTAGCTTTTGGCAACCACTACCAGCACCGGTTGTCCGTGGTATTGAATTTCGTGATTGGTTAATAGCACATCCCCAGGGAATACTGGGCCAATATCAAGCTTACCGGGTACATCATCGGCCGATAAAATACGCATAACGCCTTCCACTTCAAGCGCTTTACTTGTATCAATTGATTTAATAAAGCCGCTGGTAATAGGCGCAAGCACTGGGTAGGCGTGCAAGCAGCCATGGGGCTCAGGGTTATCGTCGGCGTAGTTTGCATTGCCACATACTTGTTTTATTGCGCTTTCGTGATACTTAGATTGGCCAACACTTCCGCCTTGGGCTTTTAGTTTATCCATTTCAAAGTGACGCATGTGAAATCCTCGTAATGGCAATGTTGTTATTATTTTTACTGCTTGGCTGTGCACCGCAAAACTCAATACCAATACGCTGTAGCAAGTTTTTGCTTACCGTAGTGCGGTAATGTGCGCTGCTACGTACATCGCTCATGGGAGCAAAGTCATCATTTATAGCACTAGCGGCATCTATAAACGTGCTTACTTGCAAGGACTGAGTATTAAGCTTTTGCTCTATGTGTGCGGCGCGTTTTGGTATGGCAGCCATACCGCCCATGGCGCAGCGGGCATTGCTAATTACGCCTTGCGTTTGCTCTATAGCCAGCACTAAACACACAGTAGATATATCATCTTCAAAGCGTTTTGAAATTTTATGACAGGCAAGCTTTAACGAGTCTGGGCGTTTAGGTACGGTAATTTTGCTAATGACTTCATCGCTTTTAATTACTGTTTTTTTGTAATCAACAAAGTAGTCAGCCACGTTTATTGTGCGTGTGCCTGTAGTGCTTAATAAATCTAAAGTGGCATTAAGTGCAATGAGTAAAGGGGCAGGATCGCCAATAGGAGAGGCGTTTCCTATGCTGCCACCTAAGGTGCCACTGTTACGTACTTGGTTAGAGCCAAGGCGTTCAAACAGCTCTTTAGACTCAGGGTAGTAAGTGTAAAACGCTTCAACAAATTGGCTGTAAGGGAGTGCTGCACCAATATGTAGCTCGCCGCTGTTATCGGTTAAAGTGCACAGCTCACTGGTTTGGCTAAGCGATATAATAATATCGGGCAATAGCATGTTTTGGCTAAGCTCAATGGCAAAGTCGGTGCCACCAGCAACCAGGTGTGCCTGTGGGTAACGCGCTTTAAGCTCAACAAGTTGCGCTGCACTTTGCGGTAAATAAAACGTACGAGCGCCATTTTTTAAACAAGGAATGTCATCACCTATATTTAGTGATGCCTTAAATTGTGCCGCCATGGCAGAGTAAGGCTCATTTTTACGCTCGTAGCTATAAGCTTTTTCAACTGCAAGTAAAACAGGGCTGTAACCCGTACAACGACATAAATTTCCCCCTAGCGCATGAATAGCGGCTTTTTTACCTGGGTAAGTCGGGTTATTAATATAAAGCGCCAACATGCTCATTATTATGCCAGGGGTACAAAAACCACATTGCGAACCATGGCACTCAACCAATGCGCGTTGCACTGGGTGTAAATCGTTAAGTGTAGGGTAAAGCCCAGTTGTTACAGCCTCTACGGTTACTATGTGTTTTGCGTGTGCATTACCTAATAAAAGCAGGCAACTATTCATGGTTTTATAGTGCCAAACTGGCTCACCGTTTGAATTTAGTTTTTCTTCGCCAACTAAAATTGTGCATGCGCCACAATCGCCTGTTGCACACCCTTCTTTGGTGCCCATTTTCCCTTTTTTGGTGCGAAGCCAGTCCAAAATGGTGAGATTCGGCGCGCATTCTTCTACTTCTATTGGCGTGTCATTTAATAAAAACGTAATCACACAGACCCCCTTAACTTTTATAAAGCCCTGATATGTAAAGGCTTGGCGTATATTTTTTCTTGTTGTTTTTAAGCAGGTAAGAAAAAAACTTTTTCATCTTGGTAAGTTAATTGCAGATACCATGCCATTGTTGACCGCTTGGTCAGCTAAGTTTCTAGGCTAGCTTATTTAACCAACAAGCACAAAGAAAGGTTTAAATAATGGACAATAAATACCGCCTTACTATGCAGGGAATGACAAAGCAGTACCCCGGATGTATAGCCAACGACGGCGTAACAATAAAAATAAAACATGGTGAGGT
>NZ_DCYU01000094.1:0-5902 GCF_002331165.1 Pseudoalteromonas sp. UBA2102 | reverse complement strand
CTGCCTTGCCTAAAAACCAAACATACTGCTGCAAATTCAAACGCCAAAGGTCAACACGCCCTAGTTTAAAATTAAAAATAACCCCATACTGGCAAGCGTTGTGTAATAAATATTATGTGTTTTATAGGCAACAATAATGGCAACGATGGCTGCGCTTAAATAAGGGTTGTGCCAGTTTAGGTTGAGCCCGTCTTCATTTATAAAAATAATGGGTACCCAAATAGCGGTTAGTACAGCGGGTGCGCTAAAGCTTAAAAACTGCTGCATTTTAGGGCCCACTTTAAAACCAAGGCGTTGATGTAAAAATAAGTAACGAGTAAAAAAGGTAATACACGCCATTAATAATATAGTGAGCATCATAATGGGCTGTCCTTTTTTTGTGTAAGCCTTGCAGTAAAGTAGCCTGCACTCATTGCAAGTAGAGCAGCACAAACCAACCACAACTCAAACCCCGTGCTTTTTAAAACTGTGGCGCTAATACCCGCAACAATCACAGTAACCAGCGAGGCTAAATTTTTTATGCCCGGTACCACAAGCGCAATAAATGTAGCTGCAATAGCAAAGTCGAGCCCTAAATTTGTTAAATCAGGGAGCACACTTCCTGCAACTATGCCTATGAGCGTCCAAAGGTTCCATGCAATATAAAAACTAAAACCCGCGCTTAAAGCGTATATTAGGCGCGCTTTTGTTTTATAGGCTTTGCGGTGATGCGAAAAGGCAAACAGCTCGTCGGTTAGTACAAAACTTATTGGTAAGCGCCACCGAAATGGCTGTGAAATAACTTTATGGCGTACGGCTAAACCGTATAAAAAATGCCGAGAGCTAATAATAAATGTGGTAAATAAAATAGTCAGTAAAGGGGTGTTACCGGCCATTAGTTCAATTGCAACTAATTGTGCAGAACCCGCGAATACAAGTAATGACATTGCTTGTGTTTCAAAGGCACTAAAGCCATTTTGAATCGCTAAAGAGCCACATAATATTCCCCAAGGAACGACCGCCAGGCAAAGCGGGAGCATATCAAAAAAACCTTTTAATACTGCGCGTTTAGTTATATTCATTAATACAAGTAAGTAATAAGTTTGTGCGTTTAGTGTGCCATAAATAGCGCTTTATGTAATATCATTAATGCAGCGGTAGTAAAACTTTGGAATAATGGCTTTAGTATCAAAATAATGTGCCAGAGCCTGGCAACAAGTTGAGGATTTATATGCAAAGTATAAAAGTATGGGATGGCTTTATAAGAAGCTTTCATTGGTTATTAGTGATTAATATTGCTGTGCTTTACTTTAGCATTGACGAGGGCATGATTGAGCTTCATTTTGTGGCTGGCTTTTTCGCAATCGCATTAATAGTGACCCGTTTAGTTTGGGGGCTGGTGGGCAGTAAAACGGCAAAGTTAAGCGCGTTACTGCACTCGCCAATAGCAGTATTTAAAGAGTTTAAAAACCCCATTAAAGGGGTGGGTCATTCGGCGCCAGGTAGCTACATGGTTTTGTTGTTTTTTGTACTTATAATAGTGCAGTTAGTGACCGGGCTAATGAGCAGTGATGGCATTTTGACTGATGGGCCTTTGGTTGAGTATGTGTCGAGCTCAACAGTTGATTTTGCAAATTGGCTGCACCGCCTTAATTTCGATATTTTATTTTATGCCATTTGCCTGCATGTTACAGCCATTGTTGTGTATAAAATAAAAGGAAAACCACTTGTCAAAGCAATGATCACCGGTAAACAGGCTAACAGCGAGCAAGCCACTCAAACTAATATAGATAACACGAAAGCTCCTTGGTTGGCGTGGGCTATTTTTGTTGGATTGTTAGTGCTACTGGCTGTTACGTGGGGCAAAGAACCACTTAGTTATTTGCTAAGTTAATAGCTAACAAAAAAACAAAACGGCGCATAAAGCGCCGTTTTAGTGTACATTGTTTTAATTGTAATTAGTCTTTAAATTGCTTGTGGCAATCTTTACAGCCTTTGGCCCATGCGCCAAATGCTTTACCAATTACCGCCTTATCGCCAGATTGAGCTGCTAAAGCTAGCTTATCTGCATTGGCAGCAAAGGCATTGGCTTTTTTAACAAAGGTTGCATTATCAGACCATACATCAGCTAATGCTGCTGTATCACCTTTATCAGTGCCTTCGTAAAACGCTTCCCATGGCATTTTAGAAAGGGCCGCTGCGTTATTAGCGCGCATTTTAAATTGCTCTGCATCAAAAGGAATTTTACCTTTTAGCATTGCGCCCATATCGCTAATTTGCACTGAAATCATAGAAAACGCAGCTTGTCGGTATTCAATAGCATCACTTGGCTCTTTAAATGCAGTATTTGCAGATACGCTAAGTGTACATGTTGCTAAAGCAACCCCTGCTAAAAATTGTTTTAATTTCATGTTTTGCCCCTGTAAGAAATTATATCTACTAATTAGACATCTTGAATCGATTACTTATTTTATTCAAGTGAAACTTTAATGTCCCATAGCTTGTTTTCTGAATATATCATTACAGCTTGTCAGTTTATTGTTAACGACTGTAAACAGCGCGTTGTTATTAAGTGCCCTGTTGTGTACCTTGAGTCATCATAAAAATAATTAACGAAGGAAGTTTATGAAGCATAATATTTTTAAAATGTCGGCACTTTCTGCCGCAGTAGTTATGACGCTAGCAGGGTGTGGTGGCAGCGACAATGACAATAATAGCCAAGTTGCTGTAGTAACTGATGTTGCACCAAAAGCAAGCGATGTAGCCGTTGCCGGTTTAAAGCAATGGGTACCTGTAACTGCTGAGTTTAATGCAAGTGATAACGATGGCGATACACTTAGTTATACATTTACTGAAAATGGTGAAGCGGTTGAAGCGCAAGATGGCGTATATACTTTTAGCCATGGCTTACTAACAGTTGAAGGCGATACCTTTACTTACGTTCCTGTTTCAGGCGAAGACGCGGTAATTGATTACACCGCTAATGCAAATGGCAAATCGGCGTCTGCGCAATTAACGATTAGTGATATTGCGTCAGATCCTTTGGCTAATCAGCAATGGCACCTGCGTAACACAGGTCAAAAGTCGTACGCTCTAAGTGATGAAATGAAGCAAGGCCTAATTGATTTATATGTCAACCAATTAGGTTACAGCGAAGAAGAAGCGCAAACTATTTTTGACGAGGATTTTGCTGAATCAGAAGCAGAAGAATTGGTTGCTGGCGAAGATATGAACGTAGCAGCTGCGTACGCTCAAGGTGTTACAGGTGCTGGCGTAACGGCGGTTGTTGTTGACTCTGGTATGGAAATTCGTCACGAAGACTTAGTTGATAACGTGTTACCAAACCGTTCTTTAAATTTAGATGTTGATGTGTTGGATCGCACCGACCCTACTAGCCTGTCAAATAGCGGCGACCACGGTACCAGTGTTGCAGGCTTAATTGCAGCGAAAGGTTGGAATGGTAAGGGCGGGCGCGGTGTTGCACCAGATGCTGGTCTAATTGGCATGAACTACCTAGGTGGCGATAAAATTGAGCAAACTGATTTACTCGCGCATGGTTTCCCAGGTAGCGGTATTAGCACGTCAGAAAATATTTCTGCGTTTAACCGCAGCTACGGTATTACATTCCCAACGTTTATTGGCTACTCAGAGCTAGATGAGGCTATCGAGTCATACCCTAACCTTAACCTTCGTGATGGTAAAGGTGCGCTAAACATGAAGTCGAGCGGTAACTCGTTTGTAGATGGTAGCGGTGAAGGGTCATTATGTGCCGATAACGGCGCAAATGAGCTAGGTCTTACTTGTTATAACGGCGCGTTTGAGCCAAGCCAAGGTCATCCATATTACTTAAGCGTTGCAGCTGTAAATGCTGATGGTACGCATACAAGCTACTCAAGCGGTGGTGCTAACTTAATGGTTTCAGCCCCTGCGGGTGAATATGGGCGCTGGGCGCCTGCCATGGTAACAACTGATCAAATGACCTGTATTAATGGGTACTCAGGCTTTAATGGTAGCTCGATTACGGCATGGGCTGCAGCATATGGCGAAGACTTTGCTGCATCGCAATACCCATTCAACTACCCAGGACATGAAGATAACGCTAGCTGTAACTATACCTCAACGTTTAATGGTACTTCTTCGGCAGCACCTAATGCGTCAGGTGTAGTATCACTGATTTTATCAGCTAATTCAGAGCTAACATGGCGTGATGTTCGTCATATCTTAGCTACTACAAGCACAGTCAACGATGCAGAAGATGAAGTTGTAACGCTTAGCGTTGGTGAAGGTGAATTTGTAGCGCATGACGGCTGGGTTGAAAATGCAGCAGGTTATAACTTTAATAACTTATACGGTTTTGGACGTGTAGATGCTGGTGCTGCAGTTGCGATGGCAAAAGAGTACGACGTAGCATTAGGTGAGCAAGTTATTACAGATTGGAGTGGTGTTGGCTCTGTTGTTGAAGAAGATGCCCTTACGCTAGAAATCCCAGATAACAGTGCCGCGGGTGTTACACAGCAAATCACTGTTGAAGAAGAGCTAAACATTGAAGCAATGCAGTTTAAGTTTGATGTGAGCAATACTGAAATGGGCTTTGGTTTAGCGGATGGTACGCAAACATCTGCTGGTACCGATTTAGCAATTGAAGTGACGTCTCCATCAGGCACACGCAGTGTATTACTAGCGTCTAAGCAAGCTCTATTTTACCCAGCTTATAGCTTTACTAACGGTTGGAACACAGGCTATGTTTTAAAGGATGCGGTACTACTGTCTAATGCTTTCTATGGCGAGACAACAAAAGGTACTTGGACTATTCGTGTTCTTGATGCTGCAGCAGATAGCTTTGCATTCAGCGATGGCGGGGATAACGGACTAGGTGCAGTAGGTATTTCAAATAACCGTGCCGCAAGCGTTTTAGAAGGCGTTTCGTTGAGAGCATTTGGTCACGCAGGTCAAGAGTAAGGAATATAGATATGAAAATGAATAAATTAGTTATTTTAGGTGCTGCTGCGTGTATTTCTCTAAGTGCAACAGCGAGTTCAGTAGCAGATAAAGAGCTGCAACTTCCAAAAAAGCCGGTAAATAGTGTGAAATACAGCAAAACCGACTTTGGCTCTTACGTTGTAGAAAAAAACTTACGTTTAGTACCAACAAGTGTTGCTGCTGATGAGTATGTTGTTTCTACTAAAGGTGAGATGGCGGTTGTTGAGTCTTCTGAGGCTTCATCGTTAGTAACAAAAGGTACATTGGTACGTAATGTCCTAACAAACAACTTAACGTCGCTTTCTGGCAATATTACTGTTTTGCTTAAAGATGGCATGAACGCAACAGAGGTAGCTCAGCTGTCTGGCTTAAAGGTAGTGTCTGTTTTCCCAGGTACTAAAATAGCGGTTTTAGCTGTTAATGAGGGTCAAGATATTTTAGCTGCTGCAGAGCAATTAAAGTCATCTGATTATACTAAAGAAGCGCGAATTGAAGTGTTAGAGACTATTTATACTGCACAATAAAATTAAAATTTTGTGATAAAAGCCCGAGATAATCTCGGGCTTTTTTATTGCTAATCGTTAATATCAGCAAATATCATCCCTCGGCGCATACTACGTGTGGCCAAAAATACCTCGCCAAGTAACGACATAAAACCACATATTAATAAGGCCATTGCAGCCACAAAACAGCTGGCAATTGTTACCCCTAGATTAATAGACTGAATGTGTGATAAAAACAGCAGCATAACCACAGCGCATACTAGCAAGGCGCTTAGCACGCTCATACTAAAAGCAATATGAATACATCGAGAGCGTTTTAACAGGGCTCGCAGCTCTGTGGCTAGGGTTTTATTAAAGTCTTCATCGGTGCTTACCTTGAGTTTTCGCTCAAGTTGTCGCGCACGGTCAGTAATGCGGGCTAAACGATTAGATAAAACCCC
>NZ_DCYU01000024.1:0-33468 GCF_002331165.1 Pseudoalteromonas sp. UBA2102 | reverse complement strand
AGAGCACGCTTACACTTAATAACCAATGTATCAATCACTGCTGTTTGAAACGCATGGGCGATATCTGCTTTGGTTTGTGCGTCATCATCATTTTCGCGAATCGCTATAGAAGCCGCTGTTTTTAAGCCACTAAAGCTAAAATCAAGGCCTGGCTTATCCGTCATAGGGCGTGGAAAAACAAACCGTTTTGCAACACCTTGCTCAGCCATTTTAGCTAGTCGAGGGCCGCCTGGGTAATCAAGCCCTAGCAGTTTAGCTGTTTTATCAAATGCTTCACCTGCGGCATCATCAACAGATTCACCCAATACTTCGTACTGGCCTATACCGGCTACTTTTACCATCATGGTATGGCCGCCCGACACTAGCAAAGCAATAAAGGGAAACTCAGGCACGTTTTCTTCAAGCATAGGAGCAAGTAAATGCCCTTCCATATGATGCACGGCAACAGCTGGAATATCCCAGCCATAGGCTAAAGAGCGGCCAATAGAGGTGCCTACTAATAACGCCCCGACTAAACCAGGGCCTGCGGTGTATGCAATGCCATCTAAATCTTCTGGGCCACAACTGGCTTGAGCAAACGCAGCGTCAATAAGTGGCAGGGTTTTACGAACGTGATCGCGCGATGCAAGCTCAGGTACAACACCGCCATAATCTGCATGTACTTTTACTTGGCTGTATAACTGGTGAGCCAATAAGCCTTTTTCATCATCGTAAATTGCAATACCGGTTTCATCACACGATGACTCAATGCCTAAAATTCGCACTTTACTTCTCCTGCCTTTATTTACTGCTTAACCTGCACTGTGGTTAAGAAATTTACACACATATTTAAAACTATTTAATTTTATCATTCTCTAGCTAAGGTTTTTACTAAGTTCAACGTAATAAACGCTAAAAATTGCTAGAGAGCAATTAACCACAGTTAATTAATTACAACTATAACGCCAAACCAATATTGGTTTGTCCATCTGCAACGGCCTGCTTTTTAAGTGCCTTAACGTTTTCTGAAGTCACTCGGCCCATATTTTCTACAAAGTCGATTAGCTCACTCAACACTTCAATTTCGTATTGCATTAATGGGTGTTCTCGTACGGCTTTATTGTCAGCCACTTCACCTTCAACCGTCATTTGGTATTCAATAAAACGCGCCACTGTTGCTTGCGATATTTTACTAACGCTTATAAATTCTTGCTCGTCTTGCCCCATCAAGCCGTGCATTAGACTCAAAAGCGACGTTGCAGCGTCTATTGCAGGGTAAGTACCAAACATATCAAAGTCGGCAAGTTCAGGTACATTTGGCTCAATTTTTTCTACTTGTTTTTCGAGATCTATTTTACTTTTTGGTAGTAATATTTTTTCCCAGCAAACATTTAACGCACTGCGTAATAAGGCTTCATCACCAAAACCGGTGGCTTCACTAAATAAACCATAATTAGGTAACATACGCTCAATTAAAGCACTTGCTAACACCGCTTTTTGTAAGTAGTTTAGCTCTCTAATACGTTGAAAGTTATTCGCTTTTGTCATTTCTTAACGTCTCACATGACCAACAAAAATCAAATGTTGATCCATTATGCTCATTACAGTTAGGGCATACCCAATCTGGAGCGGATTGTTTTACTTGTTGGTAGTTTACCAATATTTCGCGCGCGTGGCGCTCTTTTATCGAATAAACCTGCACACTTACTTGGGTTTGTTCAAAGGGGATTTCGCCTAAGGCGCCTTGAAGCATTTCACCTTGAATTTGGCACTCAATTCCCGCGCTTAATAACAGCCCTTTGATTATATTTGCCTCTAATGTGTTATCTGCTTTGTAGAGCGTTACCCACTGAAAAGCTTGCTGAGTACTATGAGTATTAATATTTTGCAATTATCACCTCAATAATTTTGTGTTTACAATATCCTACGATACTCTACTAAAGTGTATAGCAGGTAACTTTTTAGGATAAAACAATGACACTTACTACCCCAGGTTTACTTTTCCCAGCAATCTCACTGTTGCTGCTTGCTTACACAAACCGCTTTTTAGTACTAGCGCAATTAATCCGAGAATTAAATTCTCGAGAAGGTGAATCTATTCGCCCCGTTGTTGTGGCTCAAATAACAAACTTAAGAAAGCGCATTAAGCTAATACGTACCATGCAAGTGTATGGTGTGGCGTCTTTTTTATTGTGTACGCTATCAATGTTTGCCTTATTTATAGAATTTAATACCATAGGCATTATTTTGTTTGGGGTGAGCTTAGCGTGCTTAAGCCTTTCGTTATTAACATCGTTATTTGAAATTCATATTTCGTGCGACGCCATAGAAATAGAGCTACAAAGTATTGAAGACAAACCCTTAAGTAACCGCATTACTAAAAACTTTACTAACAAAAGTAATAAGCCTTAGCGGCTTATTTTTCTAAAATCTTAAACAATAATAAAGCGATGGCATAACCTAAAACTATAAGCGTTTATGCCTCACTTCATTACAAATCACTACGTAGGATTTTCCTATAGCCTTTTTTCTGGCATACTTTTTTATTAATTAATGCTAAATTATGTCTAAAGTATTACTTTTAAAAGCATCAAAGCGCCTAAGTCATTGTATTTAGTCTTACTTGCTAACATAGCTTAGTTTTAAATAGAGTAATAAATCACTATAAATAAGCCTAATTGGTAATACTTTTAAATGCGTCTTCTCTTTAAATAATACTAAAAGAGGGATATGCTGAGGCAAATATGTCATAAATTTGCAAACACAGTTACATATTAGGCTTCGCTTTTTGAAAGCTCGAATCTAATATTATTGATGTTCGCGGCACACGCGACTTACTTATAAAAAGGGACTATAAAGTGAGATTTGAACAGTTAGAACAATTTGTAGCGCTTGGTGTGTTACGCCACTTCAGACAAGCAGCCGAACAAACTCAAATTAGTACATCAGCGCTAACGCGCAGCATTCAAACCCTAGAAGACGAAATGGGGTACGAACTGGTGAAACGCTCAACACGTTCAGTAAAGTTAACACCCGAAGGCGAGCTATTTCTTGATTACGCCAAAAACACCCTTGCCGAACTTGAGCATACAAAAAAACGAATTTCTCAATCGGTTAACGGCAATACTGACGAAAAGTTAGTCATTGGCTATACCAACAAAGCCAGCAGTGTAGTACCTATCTCATGCGGGCAATTTTTAGCACAATACCCCCATGTTAAAATAGAAATGCAATTGCAAGAGCAGCACGAACTTGCACGCAAACTGCAAGAGGGCGAGATTGATATCAGTGTTTATTCGCAGGCAATTAACAGCATCGGCAGCGACATACACCTGCCAGACCAACTGGTATTGTTTGTTTCTAAACATCATCCGTTAGCAAATAAAAGCGATATCAGCAAACACGATTTAGATAGCTACCCTATGTACGGCTGTTTTTCTCAGTCTAAACAAGTACAAAGCATGCTTAACGAAGCCATCGATATGCTCAACAAATCGGCTAGCATTAAGGTAGGCAGCATTGAGCAAGTAATGTCAGGGCTGGTTAAATCAGATCACTTTGCTATTGCAAGTATTGAACACGCGAGCACTCTTGCAGAGCACACAGAGCTTGTACAGCTAAAAACAAATAAAGACTTAAGTCACGAACAACTTGTTATACAAACAAGCCAACAAGCAGCAGTTAGCGAACACATTGACCATTTATTATCTCTTATCAAAAAAGCATCTATGACTATTACTTAAGCCAAGATAAAAATAGCATACCGCATTGCCCTTAAACCTTTTAAGGGCAACCAATTTAGATAGCCCTTACTGATTTACTCTTCTTGTTACCAAAACCTGCAGCACAGCTGCTTAACCTAAAAAGCCCTTTTAGTTTTTATGCTTACGCGTTAGGTTTTTATTTGCTTAAGTAGCGGCGCACAAACCACTAGCTATTAAATTTTTTTAGGCTACACTGTCGCACCTTTTTTAA
The DNA here is from genome assembly GCF_002331165.1 of Pseudoalteromonas sp. UBA2102. Taxonomy (NCBI): domain Bacteria; kingdom Pseudomonadati; phylum Pseudomonadota; class Gammaproteobacteria; order Alteromonadales; family Pseudoalteromonadaceae; genus Pseudoalteromonas; species Pseudoalteromonas sp. UBA2102. Next base: position 29,514 of record NZ_DCYU01000024.1, on the reverse strand, counting down.
TCAACAGACATAAATGAACACACTTTTTAGTTCTGATGTTTATTTAGATGCAATAGAAACCCATGGTTATGTTGTTATACCTAACGCACTTATTAGCGAGCTAGTAGAGAGTTTAATCACCGATTGCCACCGTATTAACCCACATTTTAGCGCTGCAGGTATTGGCCGTTTAAATGACTTACAAATAAATAAAACCATTCGTAAAGATAAAACCTATTGGTTTGATGGCAGCTCACAAGCACAGCTAACTTATCAAGCAACAATGGAAAGTATAAAAATCACACTTAATCGGCAGTTTTTTTTGGGCTTATTTGATTATGAGTGCCACTACGCTAAATACACCCAAGGCGACTTTTATAAAAAGCATTTTGATGCATTTAAAGGGCGATCTAACCGCGTATTTACAACAATCCTTTATTTAAATACGCCCGAGCAAGGCGGCGAGCTTGTTATTTACAAGCCAAAAAGTAAGCAAGTAGAGATAATAATCAAACCCACCGCGGGGACACTCGTTATGTTTGAAAGCGAGCGCTTTGCACACGAGGTATTACCTGCCATTAATGAGCGCTACTCTATTGCTGGCTGGTTTAGAAAGAACGCCTCAATAAGTGGAGTAATTGACCCGCCACGATAAAACCAACATAGCCACAACAACTAGTGGCTATGCTGAGGTTAAATTAATAGCGCTGAGATGAAATTAACGCGCAAATACAAATGACAAGAACAAGCCAACAAAAATAGCTAACCCCACATAGTGATTATTTAAAAACGCTTTAAAACATGCATCACGCGCACGTTTATGAATAAGCACTTGCTGATAAATAAGTAACCCAGCGGCAGTACATAAACCTGCAACAAACGCCAAGCCTAGCTGGTTAATTAAGCCAATAAGCGCCAACAACGCTATAAAATTAGCGTTTAATAAAAATATAATATGACGGTCGTATTTACCAAATAAAATAGCAGTAGATTTAACCCCTATTTTTAAATCGTCATCTCTGTCGACCATGGCATACATAGTGTCGTACGCTACCGTCCAACAAATATTTGCAACAAATAACAGCCACGCCTGCAGCGGTAATGAGTCTATTGATGCCATATATGCCATAGGTATCGCCCAACCAAATGCAGCGCCTAAGACTACCTGCGGAAGATGTGTATAGCGTTTCATAAACGGGTAGCAAAATGCCAGTGCCAACGCCCCAAATGACAATAAAATAGTGTTGATGCTAAGTAGTAATACCAATACAAAAGCAATGGCTATCAGTAATATAAATAAACTCAGTGCTTCACCAGCACTTACTTGTCCGGTGGCCAAAGGCCGCCCTGCTGTACGCTTAACTGAGCCGTCTATTTTTCTATCTGCAAAATCGTTAATAACGCAGCCAGCACTGCGCATAACAATTACGCCTAAGGTAAATACAATAAAGTTAACTAAGCTTGGCATACCACCGTTTGCAAGCCATAAAGCCCAATAAGTAGGCCACAGTAATAGTAATGTACCGATAGGTTTGTCAATGCGCATGAGCTGAATATAAAAAGGGCTATGCTGTAATTGCAAAGGGGCTAATTTCATGAGTACAAATAGGCTCCGGGTAAAAATACTTCGCACACTAAAAAGTGATAATCATTAATAGAAAACACACTACGACGACCTAATAAAGGGTGCGTAGTTAAATTCAACTCTTTAACAAGTGACTGCAGCGCATGTTCTGAGTCAAAGCGCCCTACCTCTATATTACTTCGGGTAAGTTCAGAGTGCTGAAAAATAACATCACCTAAAGGGCGCGCGCCCATATTATGCAGTGTTGTTTGGGTTTGTGTACTGGGCAGCCAACTTTGGGCATACACCATGGGTGTATTGTCACACAATAAAAGCACCTCACGATTAAGTGCTTTATTTGTATTTGAGCCTAGTAGTTGTTGCTGTGCATCGCTTAGGGTAAAAGTTTGCTCATTAAGCACTTTTACACTAAAACTTTGTGCATTACTTTTTAATTTAGCGGTTAATGAATGTGGCTCAAATAGCCACTCTTGCTCTAACGCAGATAAGTTATTTACCAAAGAAGCACATTGCCAATTGGCAGATATAGAAAGCGGAAATGTAATCACAATAGCTCAATAAAATTAAAACCGAGACGATGATAACATTGCCAAAGCATTTGAAAAAGTGATGTTTTACTGCCGATAAATAATTGCAGGAGCTGTTTATTAGGCGCTATTAAGTATAAACTATTTGTATTAAGAAAATGGAAACACACTAAAGATGAAAAAAATAGTATACGCAGGTTTTTTAGCACTGATCCTAAACTGTTTTAGCTTTTCGGCAAAAGCGGAATCGACAGTGGGCTATTTTGGTTTTGAGCCAGACATTATTACCAATTACATAGGCGCCTCAAGTAAAAAAATGGGCTATGTACGCGTGACTATAGATTTAATGCTTAGCAATAATGCAGATATTGCTATTGTAGAGCACCATACCCCGCTTTTACGCGATGCGTTAGTAGAAATACTATCTAAAGAACCTGAAGAAAAAATAAAGTCGCTTACTGGGCGTGAAGAAATTAGAGCAAAGTGTGCCGAAAAATTAAAAAGCCTGTTAAAAGAAGAAACAGGCCAAGAGATTATTCGTGAAGTATTATTTACTAAGTATTTATACCACTAAGCTTACGCTTTTTTAGCATTAAATAAATTAGCGGTTACGGCATAAGCCATGCCGCTTAAAAGCCCACCTAAATGCGCCCAATTAGCCATACCAACAAACAACACATCAGCAAAACCGAGTACCAGCCAAATTAACATAAAGCCAATAATGGCAGTGCTTACTAGCGCTGGCTGCTTAGGATTTAAATAGCTGTGGATCCAACAAAAACCCAATAAACCATACACAACGCCACTTAAGCCGCCAAAGTTAGGCCCCACAATTAAAAACTGAGCCCAGTTACTAATAAGTGCAGTAACCACAAATAGCCCAACTAAGCTCAGCTTGCCGCATTGCTTTTCAATATTATCACCTAACGACATCCACCAAATTAGGTTAAATACAATGTGCATTGCGCTAAAATGAACAAGTGCTGGCGTTAACCAGTTCAGTGGTTGGCTCGGGCTAAACTGCAAAGCAGTATAAATTTGCTCAAAGCCACCCAATAAAAATGCAAAGTAAATAGCAACGCTTACAATACTTACGGTTTTATTTAGCCAGCTTAGTGCTTTAAAGCGCGCCACTAAATTAAGCGACTGTCCTTGATACGTTAAGCCAGATTGTGTACTGCCCACATCCCAAGAGGCTTGTTGATAACGCTCATGATTGGGGTTTTGTACGAATTCAGCCCACAAAGGTTGCACTTGATGAAAGTGCTCGCCCGCAACACAAATAATAACATTACTGCCATCAGCACTGCGCAGTTGCCCTTCAAAGCCTTGGCTTTTTAAATAATCTATAAAGCCCTGTGCGGCACGAGGATTATTTAAACTACCTAGCTCAATCATCGTTCCACTTTCTCGCTGTAAGCCGCTTCCCAAGCCGTAAAGCCACCATCCATGCTATATACATCTTCAAAGCCCTGCTCTACTAAATAACTAGCCGCCCCTTGTGAGCTCATGCCGTGGTAGCAAACAATAATAATGGGCTGATCGAACTCTTTTTCCATCATAAACTGAGCTATATTGGCATTTGAAAGCGCTTCAGAGCCAGGAATATGCCCTGCTTGGTACGAGTTAGGATCGCGTATATCTGCAATCACTACATCTTCTTTATCAAGCAGTTCGTGCGTTTGTGCTATAGATATATGTTTAAATGCCATTGAAATCTCTTTTAAAAATATAATAAAAAGGCGGCTTAAGCCGCCTCTGTATGCAAACTTTAAACTATTCCCAGTTTAAAATTACTTTACCAGATTGACCTGAAATCATCATATCAAAGCCAGCTTGGAAGTCATCTACCGAATATTGATGCGTAATAATAGGGTCTAAATTAAGGCCTGATTGAATCAAGCTTGCCATTTTGTACCACGTTTCGAACATCTCGCGACCATATATACCTTTGATCACTAAGCCTTTAAATATAACTTTATTCCAATCTACGGCCATATCTGATGGCGGAATACCCAGCATGGCAATTTTGCCACCATGGTTCATGTTATTTAACATAGAATTAAAGGCGCTTGGCACACCTGACATTTCAAGGCCAATATCAAAACCTTCAGTCATACCTAGCTCATTCATTACATCTTCAAGCTTATCATTCGCAACGTTTACGGCACGTGTAGCGCCCATTTTACGTGCAAGCTCTAAACGGTATTCGTTAACATCGGTAATCACAACATGGCGAGCACCCACATGCTTAGCAACGGCCGCCGCCATAATACCAATTGGCCCAGCCCCTGTAATAAGCACATCTTCGCCCACTAAATCAAACGATAAAGCGGTGTGCACAGCATTACCAAACGGGTCAAAAATAGACGCAAGCTCGTCAGAAATATTGTCAGGAATTTTAAACGCATTAAAGGCCGGAATAACTAAATATTCAGCAAATGCGCCTTCGCGGTTAACGCCCACACCGGTTGTATTTCGGCACAAATGCACACGACCAGCACGACAGTTACGACAATGCCCACACGTAATATGTCCCTCGCCAGATACGCGGTCACCAACTGCAAAGCCACGTACTTCTTGGCCCATATCAACCACTTCACCCACGTACTCATGGCCTACAACCATAGGGGTCGGAATGGTTTTTTGTGACCACTCATCCCATTTATAAATATGAACGTCGGTGCCACAAATCGCGGTTTTACGAATTTTAATGAGTAGATCGTTATGCCCTACTTCAGGCTTGGGTACGTCGGTCATCCAGATGCCGGTTTCGGCTTTTAATTTTGATAAAGCTTTCATAGTTAACACTCAACTAAAAAACCGAAGCAATACTTCGGTTTATAAAAAATTAAATAACGCCCATTTCTTTACCAATACGGGTAAAGGCAGCAATTGCGGTGTCTAGTTGTTCAATACTGTGCGCAGCAGAAATTTGTGTACGAATACGCGCTTGGCCTTTTGGCACAACAGGGAACGAAAAGCCGGTTACATAAATGCCTTCAGCGAGTAGTTTGTCTGCCATTAATGAAGCAACTTTAGCATCGCCAAGCATTACAGGAATAATGGCATGCTCTTTACCCGCACACGTAAAGCCAGCGGCTTCCATTTGCTCACGGAAATATTTAGCATTTGACCAAAGTTTAGCGCGTAACTCGCCACCATTTTCAAGCATTTCGAGTACTTTAATTGACGCAGTTACAATTGAAGGCGCTAATGAATTTGAGAATAAGTAAGGGCGCGAACGCTGACGTAGCCATTCAACAATTTCTTTTTTACCTGATGTATAACCGCCTGATGCACCGCCCAGCGCTTTACCTAGCGTACCGGTAATAATGTCTACACGGTCAAGCACATTACAGTACTCAGGCGTGCCTTTACCGTTTTCGCCAACAAAGCCTACCGCATGTGAGTCATCAACCATCACTAATGCATCATACTTATCAGCAAGGTCACACACAGCTTCAAGGTTACAAATTACGCCATCCATAGAAAACACGCCATCGGTGGCAATTAATTTTGTTTTAGCGCCCGCTTCATCAGCTGCAATAAGTTGCTTTTCAAGATCCTCCATATCGTTATTAGCATAACGAAAACGCTTAGCTTTACATAAGCGTACGCCATCAATAATTGATGCGTGATTTAGAGAATCAGAAATAATAGCATCTTCAGCGCCTAAAATAGTTTCAAATAGGCCCGTGTTAGCATCAAAACAAGACGAGTATAAAATTGTATCTTCGGTTTCTAAAAACGCGCTAATTTTTTGCTCTAGTGTTTTATGAATATCTTGCGTGCCACAAATAAAACGCACTGAAGCAACACCAAAGCCATGGTCATCTAAACCACCTTGCGCTGCTTTAATTAGCTCAGGGCTATTTGCTAAGCCTAAGTAATTGTTAGCACAAAAATTAATAACTTTATCGCCAGATGCAACTTCTATTTGAGCTTGTTGCTGCGAGGTAATAATACGCTCACTTTTATACAAACCTTGCGCTTTAACGTCTTCAATTTGCTCTTGTAGTTGGCTAAAAAAAGCAGATGCTCTCATCTGTAGTCTCCAATTAAATGAACGGGTAAACAACAACATTAAAGCCACTGTTTATGTTGGGGTGTATTGTAAAAGTTTAACAAGTAAAATGCACTGTTTGCAGCTCGTCGCTAATACAGGTAATGGTAGCAATACTTAACACTTTAGTTGCGATAATATAAACGCACTTTATACCAAGTAGTGTGCTGGTAAATCGTTAATAGAGTCAATCACTAAATCGGCGTATTGTTTAGCGTTTTCGTCAAATTGTTGGCCAGAGCGAACTAGCACTCGCGTGCTAATAGCCGCTTTTTGTGCCGCTTGAATATCGCTAAGCTTATCACCCACCATAACACTGCTCGAAGGGTCAATATTATGCTCTTGCATAGCTTGTAACAACATACCTGGAGCTGGCTTTCTGCACTGGCACTGTTTTAAATATTGCGCCATCGCTTTTTTGGGATGGTGCGGGCAAAAATACACATCTGTAATTTTAATATTGTGCTTACTAAATTGTGTTTTCATCCACTGAGTTAAAGCTAAAAAGTCATCTTCAGTGTAGTAACCTCGCCCTATTCCTGATTGATTAGTCACTATGATAATTTTATAACCTACATCATAAAATGCTTTACAGGTACTAAACACACCGTCTATAAATTCAAATTTTTCACTTTGATACACATAGCCATGATCAATATTTACCACGCCATCTCGGTCTAAAAAAAGCGCTTTGTTTTTTTCTGTTACACTCATTTTATAGACTCTTTTTGTACCACATGATCAAACATAGTTTTAACACTTTCTACGCTTATTTGGCTCATAAGGTCATCTCCCTTAACGCGCGTACCCCAAGGCAATTGTTGAGCTGTTTTACCCGTTTGCTTTAGCAGGTTTTGATGATACACCTCAACTACGTAGTCTTGATATAAATAAGGGCCTGTACGTGCAGGATTAGAATGCGCATATAAACCAATAACCGGCGTACCTACCGTTACCGCCATATGCGCAGGGCCGGTATCGGGGGCTAATACTAAATCAGCGCGCTTAACCACACATAACAGTTCTTTAAGTTTTGTTTTACCGACTAAGTTTAAAATAGTGCAGTGACTGTGTTTTATAATTTGATTAGCTAAATTAATCTCAAGCTCAGTTGGGCCGCCCGTTAGTACCACGTTAAAACCTTGCTCATGCGCGTAATCAGCAAGGGCAGCATAGCGCTCAGGCAACCAGTTTCGCTGTGCTTTACTGGCCGCAGGAGATATTACCAATAACTTATTTGCCAAATATGCAGGCCCTAATAGCTCATCTGCTTTGTTCTCATCCGCTAAGGTATAAGGCATATCCCAGGTAGGTGAATAGTCTTTAACTCCAATGGCACCCGCAAAGCCTTTAAATCCCTCTAGCACATGCGCTTCTTTTTGTGGGGCTATTCGTTTATTTATAAACAAGCTATGTAATTCTTTTGAACGTGCCCAATCAAAGCCTATTTTTACTTTAGCCGGAATACAACGTGCAACAAAGCCAGCTCTTAATGCGACTTGCATATTAAGTAGCACATCAAACTGCTGCCCTTTAAAAGAATGTGCTAACTTTTTAAGTGCATCCTTACCTTGTTTTTTATCAAAAACCACCAGCTCAACCCCAGGTAAATCGGCAAGTAACATGGCTTCTATTTTACCCATTACCCACGTTATTTTTGCATTGGGGTGTGCTTTTTGAATGGCTTGTACAGCACTAACGGCATGACACACATCACCAATGGCAGAGAGTCTTAAAATACAAATTGAGGAGTAATTAGGCACTTGAGTCACGCGTTCCACTTTGGCTTTGAATAATAGACTGCGATCTTAAATTATACTCGCACTAATGCAAGCACTTATGCTGCGCTATAAAACACGTTAATATACACGCATTATTGAATTATTTTAACGAGCTATGTTTAAAACACTAACGCAAGGTAAGCACACTATTTTAAGCCACCCAGATTATTTTAACGAGGTTGATTTAAACTGGTTTGATGCAGATTATTGGCAACAGCAAAATAAAATAGTCGGTGCTAAAAAAGGCCGCGCCACAGCCTGGTTTTTTAAACACGATAGTTTAACCGCTGTACTTAGGCACTATTGGCGTGGCGGTTTAGTTGGCAAGTTGTTAAGCGATCAGTACCTCTACCCTGGACTTAAAAACACCCGTGTGTATAAAGAGTTCAGCTTAATGATAAGGCTTATTGAGCTTGGCTTAAATGTGCCAAAACCCATTGCCGCTAAGGTAACAACCACAGGCTTAATTTATCGTGGCGATATAATTACAGAGGCTGTAAAAGGGGCTAAAAGCCTGCTCGATATTTTAATTGAACGCCCACTAACAGAAGATGAGCTCAAGCGCATTGCCAATACTGTTGCGCTATTTCACTCAAAAGGTGTGTACCACGCTGATTTGAATATAAATAATATTTTATTTAATGAAACGGGCGAGGTTTATATTATCGACTTTGATCGCGGCGAAATAAAACCATTAAATAAGCTATGGCAACAAAGTAATATGGCACGTTTAGAGCGCTCATTTTTAAAAGAGCAAGGACGTAACAACGCTTTTTATTGGCAAAGCAATGACTGGCAAACCTTATTGGCTATTTATAAAGAGCACTTAACCACTCAAAGCTAGGTATTGCTTAGCAACCTGTTCGGCCGTTACCTTTTGTAAAATGTCGGCATTATCTACATTAGGCTTAGTGTTTAAAACCAGCTCAATTTTAGCCGCTAGCTCATCGCTATGCCCTACAGGCGCTAAATATTTAGCCAAGTCGTTTGTTAAAATTTCGCTCGGTCCAAACGTACAGTTAGTACTTACTACAGGCGTGCCAACAGCTAATGCTTCAATTAACACTGTAGGGAGCCCTTCAAAATCAGAGCTTAATACTAATGCCTCAGCCTGCTTAATCCAGTTATACGGATTTTGCTCAAACCCTGGCACTATAAGTTGTCCCTCAATACCATACGTTTTTGCAAGCTTAAATGCTTTGCTAGGCTTATTGCATAAAAGGACTAATTTGTATTTTTTATCAAGCTTTGCAAATGCCGCAAATAAAATATCGTGGCGCTTTTGTTTAGCTAACCGCCCTACATGAATAACATACGGTGATTGTGGAATTTGCGTATTAACTTCATTTGAGAGGCGCTTTATATCTGCTAAATTAAAGGGATTATAAATAGTTGTGATGGCGCTTGGGCTAATTAAACGCCCTTGGGTAATTTCTTGCTCTACCCCTTTAGACACGCACACCAAGGATTTTCCGTTTAAGTTTTGCTTTGACTTTTTAAGATAGTAATAAGAAAACGGGCCTAACTTTTTTTGCCTCGCTAGCTCTGCATTAACAGAGTTATGCATAACAAAGTGAACATTTTTAATCTGGCTTTTAGCCAATAGGTTATTGCTTCTATCTAAATTGCTAAGCACTAAATCTATGGGGCCAATTTGTTTTTGTTTGTTATTAAACCACGCCTCTAGCTTTGCTACACTTTTGTTTATTTTCCAAAAACGATCCACTTTAGTGGCTTTATCACTGAATAGACTTTCAACCTTTATATTCGCAGGGATCGTGTATTCATATTTATTAGCCAACGATAAAATAGTAACGCTATGCGTTTTTACTAGCTGCTGAGCAAGGGTTAGCATCACTTTTTCGGCGCCGCCACCCGCTAACGAGTCTATTACAATCACTATATTCATCTATGGGCAACCATCAGCATGCTTTTAACCCCTTGCGTTATTTCTTCATAGCTATGGGCGCTTTCAAGCAAAGAATATTTTTCTAGTAGCTGGTTAAAATGCGGCTCTATTAGTAAAGCACTGACTTTATTTACTATGTCTTCAATCTCAAAGTTTGCTTTAATTACCACGCCAGTTGTGGCGCAACTTGCTAGGCGCTGTGTTTGATCTTTTGATATAGCGCATGCCACAGCAGGCGTTTTAACAGCAATCGCCTGCAATAGGGTGTCGCCAGCACTTAACAACGCAAATTTAGCTTGCTCCATAAGCGACAAAAACTCACTATTTTCTAACGTATCCAAATTTATAACCGTATTTGATGCTGGCAACGCTTTATCATAATTAGGGCCAAATACCACCACCGCCTTTAACCCTGTTTGCAATGAAATTTGCTCTGCGGCGGCAAAAAATACATCTGCACAGTTTTGATTATCTAGTACATGACCGCCAGAGCCTGCACTCACAATAAAGTAGCCTTGTTCATCAAGCTGATATTTTTTCAACACCTGTTTGGTATCGTTCGCTGATGAAAATGCTATGTAAGGGCCCACGTTTTTAGGCATAGCCAAAGAAAACATATCTATTTTAGCTTTTTCAGCCCAGCTCAGCGGTTCAATGCAGTAATCAGGCTGTACCACCCAATGGCTATCAATTAAGTTGATACGGTTAAGTTTTAAGCCCTTCGCTCGCTTTTTCGCATGCTGAGAAATAAACACCACTTTGGCACCCACTTTTTTTGCAGCTTTCATGTGAGCAGCGCGCCCTGCACAATCAAATATTACAATGTCAGGTTTAAAATCGGCTATAACTTCACACACTTTATCGCGCTCTTTAGTCGCAGAGCGCTCAAGCAAGGTGGTATCATATGGGCAGCTTTTAGCGTAGTTCGTGTGTTTATTTAAAACAAAGTGGATGGTAAGTGAACCTAGACATTCACTTTCAAGGCTTTGGGCTAGCAACAACGAGCGCATGTATTCACCTATTCCTTGTGGCGATGATACGGGTATAAATAAAAGTCGTTTGTTGCTCATTGCATTCTCTATTTCCTATTTGCGCAGCAGTATATCAACCCCATTGTTTTTACGATAGCTAGGTTACATTTTTATACACAAATTTAACGCCATAAAATAGATTATTTACTGCAATAGCCATGTTAGATTGGTAAACTTAGCCGCAATCTTAATCACAAGGATCTGAACTTTGCGAAACAGAATCTTTCTACTTTCTTCTCTTTTTTGCGCTATGAGCGCATCAGTAACAGCAGAGCCCTGGGTAAAGCCAGACGATTACGGTCTACGTGCCGACATTCAACAACTGGCCGATGCCGGTGTTATTTTAGCGCCTGTAACCACCTATCCGCTAATGTGGAAAAGCTTTATTGGCGAGCTAGAATCGAGCAAGCTTGAACTTTTATCTCCCAGCCTGCAAGATGCACTGCTTCGTGTAAAACATCGCTATAAGTCAGAAAACAGTAGCTCGCACAGTGTACAACTCTCAGCGTTTGCCGCGTCAGACCCAATTATAGCCACCAGCTTTGGGACAACCAACACACAAGAATCTGAGCTTTCTGCGGCCTACGCCTACCTTGGCGATAACTTTGCGGCGAAGGTAGCCATTAATTACCGTAACGATGGTAAACAATGCTTAGTTGATGGCAAAACAACCGATGATATAGCCACTAACGAACAAGCACTTGAAGATTGTAACGATACCTCATTTGACGATAGCTACTTAGCCTACCGCTTGGGCAATTGGATTTTTAGAGCCGGTGCCGTGGAGCAGTTTTGGGGCCCAGGTGTTGATAACAGTTTAATTATGTCGGGTAATGCAAAGCCACTGCCGGCACTAAGTGTAACCCGTGAACAAAGCACAGCGTTTGAAACGCCTTGGTTAAGTTGGCTTGGGCAATGGAGCTTTACCGCGCAAATGGCAAAGTTAGAATCGACCCGTGTTATTCCTGATGCGCTGCTTTGGAGTAGCCGTGTTAACTTTCGCCCGATGCAACAGCTTGAAATTGCTTTAAGTTGGTCTGCGCAGTGGGCCGGTGAAGGCCAACCAAGCTCAGCAGGTGATTTTATTGATGTTATTACTGGGCAAACTAATTGTATTGATGGCAATGAAAGTTGTGATAGCTCACTGGAGTCTAAAATTGGTAATCAGCTTGCTGGCATAGATGTGCGTTGGTCTGACACTTTATTTAGTCACCCCTATGCAATCTACGCAAGTACAATTGGCGAAGATGCCAGCTCGCAATTCAAACCAGCCGACAGAGCGTACTTATTTGGCGTACAAACTACGCAGCGCATTTACAATCAAAATGTGCTCGTTAACGTTGAATACATAGACACAGGTGTATCGTGCTCGGCCGAATCAACCAATGAAAACTGCTACTACGAACACTCCGATTATAAATCGGGCTATCGTTACCACGGCCGCACTATTGGCTCAACCTTTGATAACGATGCGCAGTCAGTGGTATTAACTTTTTTAGGTCAGCTTTCAAATGGCGATGACTGGCAAGTAAAACTAAGTAGTGTGGATTACAACAGCGATAATCGCGACCGTTACCCTAGTAACCCCGATTTAGGTAATACAATTACCAAAACCGGTTATAACTCAAAACAAGTTGAGCTGCGCTACAGGCAGCTGGCTATGGGTGGGCGCTTAACGCTCGGCGCTTTTGCATCAAACAACGATGGCGCAGAAAACGACACATCAGCGTTTGCTAAGTACGAATATAATTTTTAAACCGTATATTTAAAAATAGCATTTTAAAGCCAGCTATTTATAACAAAAAAAGGGTTGAAAACTGCGTTTTCAACCCTTTTTATTTAATCAGCAAATATTACTGCTTTATTTTGCTAATCACCTTAGAGGTTGAACAACCATCTAAAAATGTCAGCACTTCTACTTTGCCACCATGGCGTAGCACATGATCGGCGCCAGCTATTTGCTCTACGGTGTAATCACCACCTTTAACTAAAATATCGGGGCTTATTTGCTCGATTAATTTAGCGGGAGTGTCGTTTTCGTCCGCGCTGCCAAAGGGAATTACCCAATCTACAGAGGCGAGTGCACTTAATACCATTGCGCGCTCATCAAGTGGATTTATAGGGCGCTCAGGGCCTTTTAAACGCGTAATTGAATCATCATTATTTAAACCAACAACGAGTCTATCTCCACGCGCTTTGGCTTGGGCTAAATAGCGTACGTGGCCTGCGTGTAAAATATCAAAACAGCCATTGGTAAACACTATCGTTTCGCCATTTTGCTTAGCAAACTCAATGTGTTGCAGCACATCGTCAAACGGAGTTTGGTAGTGCTCGCCATTGGTGTGTAAGTATTGGCCAAGCTTTTGGCTAAGCTCTTCTGGTGAAACCGTTGCCGCCCCCAACTTACTTACTACAATGCCTGCGGCTAAATTAGCAATTTCTACCGCATCTTTAGGCTCCATACCTGCCCCGAGCATCACCGCAAGCGTAGCTATAACAGTATCGCCTGCGCCAGTTACATCACTTACTTCTAGCTGCTGCGCTGCAAAGTCGTGTTTTTCATCGGCATTAATTAATGACATACCTTGCTCAGAGCGTGTAAGTAGCATGGCTTTAATACCATTTTTACTAATTAGCTCACGCGCGCTTTGTGCTAATATTTCTTCAGAGCCTGTTTTACCCCCAGCCAAATTAAATTCATGTAAATTAGGGGTAATATAGTCTGCGCCTTCGTATAAGTGTAAATCGGGCGATTTAGGATCTATAAGCACTGTTTTACCCGCCGCTTTAGCAACGCTAACCATTTCTTTAATTAAGCTCAGCGAGCCTTTGCTGTAATCAGAAAATACCACAAAGTCGTAATCATCAAGCACCAGCTCTAAACGGTTTAATAACAACTGGCTATGCTGCTCGCTAAAGGTCTCTTCTAAATCTAGGCGCACAAGTTGTTGATGGCGGCTAATTACACGCATTTTAGAAATAGTGGGTAAATCGCATACACTAACAAGCTGTGAATGTATTTTTTCACCCTTTAAAATAGTTTCTAAGATTTGCCCGCTTTCATCTTCACCAATTAAACCAAGTAAGCCCACTTTGGCATCAAGTCGCGCAATGTTTTTTGCAACATTTGCAGCGCCACCCGCTTTATCTTCAAACTTGCTTACTTTAACAACGGGTACTGGAGCCTCTGGCGAAATACGCCCTGTATCGCCATACCAGTATCGGTCTAGCATGACATCGCCCACAACTAAAATACGCGCTTTAGATAAGTTTTTTAATAGCGATAAATCCATTACTGCTGCTCCGCAACAACCATATCGATAGCTTCACATAACCAGTGGCCAATAAACATATGTGCCTCTTGGATACGAGCTGTTTCATCATTTTTTATAATAATGGGCAATTTAGCAATGTCTTTTACTTTACCGCCCTCGCGTCCAGTTAAGGCAACCGTAAACGCGCCAATTTTGTTAGCCGCTTCCAGTGCTAAATTAATATTGGCGCTGGTACCTGAGGTTGTTAAACCAATCACTAAATCTTCTGGTTTACATAAAGCCTGAACTTGGCGTTCAAAAACCGTATCAAAGTGGTAGTCGTTACTGTGCGCAGTTAATATTGAGGTATCTGTGGTCAGCGCCATTGAGGCAAGTGGGCCACGCTCTAACTTATAACGCACAACAAATTCGGCAGCTAAATGCTGTGCATCGGCAGCACTGCCGCCGTTACCAAACCAAATAACCTTACCACCAGCTTGCAATGCACTGTGGCACGCTTCTAATAATTGCATAGACTCTTGATGATAAGCCTCCATCGTTTCAAATAAGGCTTGATGACGGTTTAAACTTTCAACGTAGCTTGTTGCCACAGAATCGATAATTGACATGAAAAATTCCTCTAGGAACTGAAATGGCAGGAAAAAATTAAATCCATTATTCCATAGTTTTATTTAGTTGTGTGTATTTTATGGGAATATAGCTGAACTGAATTATAATTTAGTGCTTCACATGTTCAGAAATTATCACTTTCGCGTTAAACTAGCGCCACTTACCTTAATAAAAGTTCAGTATGGCACGCATTTTTTACTCACTCGCTTTAATTTTAATTAGCCCACTGATTGTATTTTACTTGTATGTACTAAGAGGTAAAAAAAATATAGGCTACCGCGCGCACTTTAAAGAGCGCTTTGGTTTTATTAGCAAACACTTATTTAATAATAGCGCTAAACCGGTTGTGTTCCACTGCGCTTCTGTAGGTGAGGTCCTTGCTGCAACGCCACTGATTAAAGTACTGCAAAAACAAAATCCGCAGTTTAATATACTTATTACCTGCAATACTCCTACCGGGCGTGCGCAAATAAGTGAACAATTTAAAAATACCGTGGCGTGTTGTTATTTACCTATAGACTTTGCAGGTTCGAGCGCTCGATTTTTAAAGCGCGTAAATCCACAAGCACTGTGTATTTTAGAAACTGAGCTGTGGCCTAATTTAATGGCAATAAGCCATAAAAAGAATATTCCGGTATTGGTGCTTAATGCTCGCCTAAGCGAAAAATCGCAACAGGGGTATCAAAAGGTGGCAGGGTTAACGCATATAATTATGCGTTCAATTTCAGTGCTTGCAAGTCATAATAAAAATGATGCTAAGCGCTTTATTGAACTTGGTTTACCCCCTTCAAAAAGCCATGTTACAGGCTCAATAAAGTTCGACATTACGCCAAGCAATGAGCAACTAACTAAAGTAGCAAATCTTAAAGCCGAATATAAAACCAAAGAACGTTTTGTATGGGGGGCAGGCTCTACTCACCCGCTTGAACACGAAATGATATTAAACGCCCATCAGCAGCTATTAAAAAAATACCCTAATGCACTTTTAGTTATAGCACCGCGCCACCCTGAGCAATTTGATAAAGTAGCCGATACGCTAACTCAAAGCCCACTTAGCTTTAGTCGTCGCAGCAACAATAACTATCAAAACGAGCAAGTACTATTAGCTGATACACTGGGCGAACTACAGTGTTTATATGGCGCAGCGAATGTAAGTTACATAGGCGGCAGTTTAATTCGCCGAGGTGGGCACAACCCACTAGAAGCTGCTGCTTTTTCGGTTGGTGTTATTACAGGCCCACATACGTATAATTTTGATCATATCTACCCTGAGCTAATTAAACTTAAAGGGGCTGTCGTTGTTGAAAATACCGATGAGCTTGCTAAACAATTAATTAATTTAAGCCAAAACACCAAAGCGTGCCAAAGCTTGGGTATTAAAGCGCAGCAATGTGTAGTAAAAAACCAAGGCGCCATTGAAAAAACATTAACCATTATAAATCAGTATTTAGAGCCAAAAGCATGACTCATCAAGCAATCGCCCAAACCCGCGAGTGGGTATCATCCGTTATTGTAAAATATAACTTTTGCCCATTTGCCCGTAAAGAAGTAGAAAACAACTGTATTCATTATGTGCTTAGCCCTGCAACAAAAATTGATGACGCTGTAATGGACATGCTAGAGCAGTGTGTGCAGCTTGATCAAAATCCAGAGCGCGAAACCACATTAATACTGTTTGATAACGGCTTTAGCGATTTTGAAGACTTTTTAGATTTAGTCGATTTAGCCAATGCCTTACTGGTAGCGCAAGGGTTTGAAGGTAAATACCAAATTGCTAATTTTCATCCCGATTACGTGTTTGCCGACAGCGATGAAGATGATGCAGCAAATTACACTAACCGAGCCCCCTACCCTACATTACATTTAATTCGCGAACTGAGTATGAGCGAAGCGCTTGATCACTATAACGAGCCTGAATCTATACCAGAGCACAATATAAAGCTTGCAAGGCGCAAAGGATTTGACTTTTGGCAGCAACTTTTAGCAAATATAAAAAAACCGAGCGCCTAAATGCTCGGTTTTTAAGTAATATGTTTAGCTGCTTATTACTTTTTAACCCAGTTACCATTCACTTCAATATAGTGGCCACTTTTGGTCTTTTCGATTGTTTTAGCTGCTGCAAGTGCTTCTACTTGTGCCAGCGATAAATCGTTCTTTTTAGCCAACTTTAAATACTGTGCTTTACGTTTAGCGTTAATTTCCTCAACCACGGCTTTTGCCTCGCTGTTTTGTACAACAAGCCCTAAGTAACCTGAGCTATCTTCACCCACTAAGCCTTGGTTTTTAGCATCATCTAAACTAATAGCCCACGCCGAAAACGACAAACATACCGCACTTACTAGAGTAGCAATACTTAATTTATTTTTTATAGTCATCATTTAGCTCCTAAAATAATTCACTGTCGTCACTGAATAAGTTATCGAGTTCTTTATCTACTTTTACTCGAATTTCGTGATCTACTTTTACATTTAGATTGATCGTTATCGGCTCTTTCGCTGCCACCTCTACTCTGTGGGTACATGCGCTTAAAGCGCTAATAGCAGCAAGTGCAATAACGGCCTTAATGCTCAACAAATTTTTCATCATTAGTTTCCTTTTTTAGAGTATTGCTGCTCAACTTTTTGCGTTATTTCGTCGCTCAGTCTAAGCGCTCTTAGCAACGTAAACACGTTTTCTTCGTGATTATAATTAAAGTTAACTTGTTGCTGCTCTGGCTCATTAAAGCCTTGTAAGTTAACACCTAAGTTTAACCAGCCATCACTTTTAAGCGCTACTGTACTATTAAGTTTTTGTATATCAAGGTTTTTGAGCAACCCAAGCACAGGTTGTAACTCTTGTTGCTGACGCATAACAGCGTCAAACGCTTCGTTATTACTAATAATAAGCTTACCTTGGCCTTGATTGGCTAGGCTGCCACTTTTTACCTCAACCCCTGTGTCATCAAAATAAAATGGTAACGACCCTTTTAGCCTACCTGTTAGGGTAATACCCGACTTATCGTCAAGCGTTATTAATTTACTCGCATCAACATTTTCAAACGTAACATTAGCTGTTTGCTGTTGCTTTAAAAGCGTGTATTTATCTAAAGAAAATTTACCACCAAAAATATCGCCTTCAACATCAAAGGTCTGCGCGCTATTATTAACCACTTTAATATTACCCGTGATACTTTTAACTACAGCGCCTGCACGTAATTCATTAAGATTAAAGGTAGTAGGGGCAACATTAAGCTGCCCTGAATCGTACTGCCCACCTAGCTGCATACTAAATTGATTAGCTAAGTAGTCGTTATACAGTGCACTGGTATCAGTCATCGTTAAAGTAAAATTTGCTTTTTGTAAATTCACATCACCACTTATACGCCCACCCAATTTTCCTTGGGTTAGCTGAGCTAACGGTTCAAATTGTCTAACGATTGAATTTAACGAAAGCACACTTTGCTCTGGTATAATCACTTCAAACGGATGCGCTACCTTTGAAACATGGTGATTGGCCACCAGCTCAATACCATTTACAAATACATGATGAGACGCTTTAAGCGCGCGACTTTGCAGCCCTGTTGACGTTACGTTTATAGTATTTAAATCGACATTTGGACTTGAGAGTTTACTTATTTGGGTGCTTGCATTTAAGTGAGCAAATAACTCTCCCACACCTAAGCTTGCCCTTGCACTAAGGGTGTTATTAATACCAGTAAGTTTATATTCGTTGTATTGCACGCTTTTAAGCTTACTTTTAAACGTTACTTTTGCATCGAGCTTTTCATTCAAACTTGCTTCAAGGTTACCTGTGAAGCCGTTAAGAGCGCTGCCATAAGCAGCTGCGCTATCAACGCTTAACTCAATACGTGCGTTACCTTCGGGCTTAAAGTCAATAAGTTGAGTAACTGCAAAGTCCCCTTTAGCTTTAATATTGTTAGCCTCAGCCGGTAAAAATTCAGGCAAAGCGGTAAGCGCAATATCATAATTACCGCTTAATTGAGCGTTTTTAAGCTGCGTACTTAGCGTTATAGCCTCTATTTCATCTGTATGTAGTTGTGCTTTTAGCTGTGTGCGGGCGCTTTGTAACGGTGCTGCAGTATTTATAAACGTATCTGTAAGCGTTATATCTATATTTTGCTTGGCTTGCTCTGCACTTTTGAGCGTTATTAACGGTAAGGTTAGGTTGTTATGTGCAAAGTTAATTGGTTTAGCTAAAGCCCATTGCCAATTAAGTGGAAGCTGCTTTACAGCAAATGACTTGTAGGCACTTTCAGGAATAAGAGATTGGCAGTTATTACTAAGTTTTACATTGTTTTTAAGCTTGCTTGGGTCAAGCTCAAGGTTTTGGCTATTTAAATTATAGGTAGCACTTAGCACACCTTTGGAGCTGTTTGTTATATCGCAGCTTTGTATTTTATAGTCATACTGGGCTTGTAAATCACCACTAAGGCTTGCCTCTACCCCGTTAAAGCTAAATGCCTGCGCAGCATTAAAGCTAAGTCCACTTAATAACTCATTATCTGTTTTAAGTAGTTGCTTCACTAATCCATCATTTATTTTAAGCTGCCCTTGTACCTTATTATTGTAAAGCGTTGCGCTTGCGTTTAAATCACCATTGACTACAAACTGGTTAAGCATTGGCTCGGTGATATTTAGCATTAGCGGGCGCTTTAAAAGCGCACTGTGTATAGTTAAATGCTCAACTGTAATTGTTGGCCTTTTTTTAGGAAGCGCTAAATCTAAAATTGTGGCAGCAGTGCTTGTTTTACTACTTTGAGGAAATGGATTTACATTAAGTACTGCGTGTTTAACTTTAACATGCTTAGTATTAGCAGTAATACCTGTAAGAGCAAGCTCTTGATTTTGGTAACTTAAACAGGCTTTTTGTACGTGCACATTTAACTTACTCGTAAGCGAAAAATCTAAGCAGCTTAAGGTAACACCTGCTTTTTCAAGTTCAGGCGCTACAGCCCATTGTAATAGTGGCAAACGAAATACATAGCCAAGCAAAACTATACTTAGCAACACAGCACCCATAATTAAACCAACGCGCTTTAACATACTGTCCTTATAAGCTTTTATTTATACTTTACAAACTATCGTAATTTTAAATCTACGCAATCAAAAAAGGCTGCACAGTGCAGCCTTTTTTATTTTACAGCTAGATTATGAATCTAACTTGTATATGTCGTTTTTAACCTACATTTTTACGTGCGTTGCGGAACATACGCATCCATGGGCTATCCTCTTTCCACTCATCTGGGTGCCACGAGTTAGCAACAGCGCGGAATACACGCTCAGGGTGCGGCATCATTACAGTGGCACGGCCATCAGTAGAGGTAATACCGGTAATACCCTCTGGTGAACCATTCGGGTTAGCCGGATATTGCGTTGTCGGGTTACCATAGTTATCTACAAATTTAACCGCAACAGTGCCGCTTTCAAGCGCAGCTTTAGTGGCAGCATCGTTTGCAAATTCTGCATGGCCTTCACCATGAGATACAGCAATTGGCATACGCGACCCAGCCATTCCATTAAAGAACACAGACGGGTTTTCTTGTATTTCAACTAAGCTAAAGCGTGCTTCAAAACGCTCTGACTTATTTGTTACAAAACGTGGCCAATGCTCAGTACCCGGAATTAACTCTTTCAATGTTGATAACATTTGACAACCATTACACACACCTAAGCTAAAGGTGTCTTCACGGTGGAAGAAGTTTTGGAACTGATCGCGTGCCATATCGTTAAACAATATAGACTTAGCCCAGCCTTCACCGGCGCCTAATACGTCACCGTAAGAGAAACCACCACATGCCACTAAGCCTTTAAATTGCTCAAGGGTTAAACGCCCTTCGAGGATATCGCTCATGTGTACATCAACAGCGGCAAAACCAGCACGGTTAAACGCAGCAGCCATTTCTAAATGCGAGTTAACGCCTTGCTCACGTAAAATAGCCATTTGCGGCTTAGCGCCCGTTGCAATGTACGGTGCGGCTATATCTTCGTTTAAGTCAAAGTTAAGTTTTACGTTTAAGCCTGGATCTTTTGCATCAAACTTGGCATCAAACTCTTGCTTAGCACAATCAGGGTTATCACGACGTGCTTGCATTTGGTACGTTGTTTCGGCCCAAATAGTACGTAATTCAGTACGAGTATGATTAAGTACTGTTTGCTCACCGCGGTTAAATACAATGCTATCGTCGCTATTAAGCGAGCCAATCACGTGGCTAATTGCAGCAACACCGTGTTGTTCAAATACAGCATTTACGGCATCTAAATCGCTGTTAGCAACTTGAATAACCGCGCCTAGCTCTTCGTTATAAAGTGCTTCTAGGTCTGTCCCGGTTAACCCAGCTAAATCAACAGTCACACCGGTGTGCCCAGCAAATGCCATTTCAGTTACCGTAGTAAATAAACCACCGTCTGAGCGGTCATGATAGGCAAGTAGCTTGCTATCAGCGACAAGTGCTTGCATGGCATTGTAAAAGCCTTTAAGTAGCTCAGGGCTGTCCACATCTGGAGTAACATCACCAAGCTGCTTGTAAACCTGTGCAAGGCTTGATGCGCCCAGTCGGTTTTTACCCGCGCCTAAGTCAACTAAAATAAGTGATGTATCGCCTTTATCAGTACGTAACTGCGGAGTCACTGTTTTACGCACGTCGTCAACACGACCAAAGGCAGTAATAATAAGTGATAACGGAGAAGTAACTGATTGCTCAGCACTATCATCCTCGTTTTTCCATGTCGTTTTCATCGACATAGAATCCTTACCTACAGGTATAGTTAAACCAAGCGCAGGACAAAGCTCTTCGCCCACCGCTTTTACAGCTTCGTAAAGGCCGGCGTCTTCACCAGGGTGACCTGCTGCAGCCATCCAGTTAGCTGATAGCTTAATGTTCTCTAGGCTGCCAATGTTGGCACAGGCAATATTAGTTAACGACTCTGCCACGGCTAAACGCGCCGATGCACCATAATTTAATAATGCTGCCGGCGTGCGCTCACCCAGTGACATAGCTTCACCGTGGTATGTGTCGTACGTTGCTGCGGTAACTGCACAGTTAGCCACAGGTACTTGCCAAGGACCCACCATTTGATCCCGTGCTACTAAACCGGTAACCGAGCGATCGCCAATAGTAATTAAGAATGTTTTTTCTGCAATAGTAGGTAAGCGCAATAAACGCTGAGCAGCCTCAGCTATATCAATCGTCTCTGCATCAATTGCCTTACCGGTAACTTGCTTTGAAGTTACATCGCGATGCATTTTAGGTGCTTTACCTAATAATACATCAAGCGGCAAATCAACAGGGCTGTTATCAAAGTGGCTGTCGGCAACAGTTAAGTGGCGCTCTTCTGTGGCTTCACCTATTACTGCGTACTGCGCACGTTCGCGCTTACAAATTGCTTCAAAGCGATCAAAGTCTTCAACAGCAACAGCCAGTACATAACGTTCTTGCGATTCGTTACACCAAATTTCGTGTGGGGCCATGCCCGGCTCATCGTTAGGAATATCACGTAGTTGGAATTTACCACCACGGCCACCATCATCTACAAGCTCAGGAAACGCATTAGATAAACCACCGGCGCCTACATCGTGTATAAACGCAATTGGGTTTTCATCCCCTAGTTGCCAACACTTATCGATCACTTCTTGGCAACGGCGTTCCATTTCTGGGTTTTCACGCTGTACAGAAGCAAAATCTAAATCTTCGTTTGATTGGCCCGATGCCATGCTTGACGCTGCACCGCCGCCTAAACCAATGTTCATTGCAGGGCCACCTAGTGCAATAAGTTTTGCACCGACTGGAATATCCCCTTTTTGAACATGATCAGCACGAATATTACCTAAACCACCTGCAAGCATAATAGGCTTGTGGTAACCACGCACCTCTTCACCATTGTGACTTGTTACTTTTTCTTCGTAGGTACGAAAGTAACCTAATAAGTTAGGGCGTCCAAACTCATTATTAAATGCCGCGCCACCTAAAGGGCCGTCCATCATAATATCAAGCGCATTTACGATACGATTAGGTTTACCAAAGTCGCTTTCCCACGGTTGCTCGTAACCCGGAATACGTAAGTTAGAAACCGTAAAACCAACTAAACCCGCTTTTGGCTTAGAGCCGCGGCCTGTTGCGCCTTCATCGCGAATTTCACCACCTGAGCCTGTAGCCGCACCTGAAAATGGTGCTATAGCTGTTGGGTGGTTATGAGTTTCTACCTTCATTAAAATTTCTATGTCTTCTTGATGATACGCATATTCACCTTGCGCATTCGGGAAGAAACGACCCGCTTTTGAGCCCTTCATTACTGCTGCGTTATCTTTGTACGCCGACAGCACATTTTCAGGATTGTGCTCAAATGTATTTTTGATCATTTTAAACAGCGATTTAGGCTGCTCAATACCATCAATTGTCCAATCAGCATTAAATATTTTATGACGGCAATGCTCAGAGTTTGCTTGCGCAAACATAAATAACTCTATGTCGTTAGGGTTACGGCCTAACTTTTTAAAGTTTTCTACTAAGTAGTCTATCTCGTCATCAGCAAGCGCAAAACCTTGTTCAACGTTTGCCGCAGCCAATGCTTCGCGCCCGCCACCTAAAATGTCAACTGATGACATTTCGCGAGGTGAGTCATTGCGGAATAACTGCGCTGCAGAAGCAAGTTCGCTATGCGTTGCCTCGGTCATACGGTCGTGTAATAACGCCGTTACTTGAGCAAGCTGCTCTGCACTTAGTTCACCTTCTACGTAATAAGCAATACCACGCTCAACACGGTGAACCTGTTTAAGGCCACAGTTATGCGCTATGTCAGTTGCTTTAGATGCCCATGGTGAAATGGTGCCAGGGCGAGGGGTAACTAAAATAAGTGTGCCAGCTGGGGTATGCTCGGCAATAGTTGGACCGTAAGTAAGTAGTTTTTCAAGCTTAGTTTGCTCATCAACACTCAAAGGCGAGGTTAAATCGGCAAAATGTGCATACTCGGCATATACATTGGTGACTGGAAGTTGCGATAGTTTGCAACGCGCTAAAATTTTATTAACTCTGAACTCTGAAAGTGCTGGTGCACCACGAAGGATCAACATAGATAATTTCATCCGGGGTTAGGGATTGAACGATATTTTAGGCGGGCATTATAGTCTATGTAGCACCGAGTTTTAACTCCAAATTGCGCTTTTCAGAAAATTAACTTTTTATTTATATAAACAGCAGCAAAATTACCAATAAAAGCTAAACGCTAAGTGACGCCATAGTGAAGTTTTGGTATAACGGGGTATGAGCTTTATGGGGCGGTTAATGTTGAAAGAAAAGCTAATAATTATCATCACTTTAGTTATGTTGTTGTGTGCGTGTAATATGCAGGAGCAACAAACTCAACTTGCCCAAATTAAAGCACAAAATAAAATACGTGTAGGTACCCTTGCCAGTGCCAGCAATTACTACCAAGCCGTCCAAGGCGAGCAAGGTTTTGAATACGAGCTATCTCAAGCTTTTGCCGACTACCTAGGTGTTGAACTAGAAATAGTGCCGTTTTTTAATTTATCCGATATGTTTGAGCGCCTTGAAAGCGGCGATTTAGACTTAATAGCCTCAGGACTTACCTACAACAAAGTACGTGCACAGCAATATCGCTATGGCCCCACTTACAGAACAATTAGCCAAAAGTTGGTTTATAAACAAGGTCGAGTTCGCCCACGTGAATTTGACGACCTTGATGGAAACTTTACAGTTATAGCCAAAAGTAGCCACTCTTTAACCTTACAAAAAATAAAAAAGAGTAACCCAGATTTAACTTGGCAAGAAACTGAAGAACTCGATGAAGAGGAGCTTTTACAAGCCGTTATCGATGGCGAAATAGATTACACCCTCGCCGACTCACACACGCTTTCGCTGTTTAGACGTTACCACCCAAATTTAAGTATTGGCTTTTCAGTTACCCGAAATGACCCCATAGCTTGGATCCTTAATAAATCAAAAGATGATTCGCTTTATGCACTGCTAGTGCCCTTTTTTGGTGACGTAAAACAAAGTAACCAGCTGTATGTGCTCGAAGAAAAGTACTTTGGGCACGTACGCCAGTTTAACTACGTTAATACGCTTGCATACATTGAAGCTATAAAAGAAACGCTACCCACTTACAGGCCTTGGTTTGAGCAATATGCAGGTAGCCTTGACTGGCGCTTACTTGCTGCGCTTAGCTACCAAGAATCTATGTGGAACCCTCGCGCTAAATCGCCTACAGGTGTGAGAGGCATTATGATGCTGACACGCAGTACCGCTAAACAGGTGGGCGTAACAAATAGGTTAGAGCCAGAGCAAAACATCCGTGGCGGAGCTAAATACTTAGCTAAGCTCGTTAAACGCATCCCCGATAGAATCCCGCAGCCCGATAGAACTTGGCTTGCACTGGCAGCCTATAATGTAGGTTGGGGGCACGTTAACGACGCGCGCATTATTACCGAACAACAAGGGGCGAGCCCTGATAAATGGGCCGATGTTAAAAAGCGCTTACCACTTTTAATCAAAAAACGTTATTACCGTAAAACCCGTTACGGCTATGCACGTGGCGATGTTGCGGTAAAATATGTTGATAACATTCGCAGGTATTACGATGCACTTGTATGGCTTGATGAAAATAATGCCCTAGCGCCAGAGCCAGAACCTGAATCAGAACCTGAAGCACCTAAAGTTGAAAAAGCAGCTCAACCAAGCAAAAAGCCTGTAAACAACGATAAAACCGAACCTACCCCTTCACTTTCACCTGAAGAAAAAAGTAAGCAAGGTGAAAATAACACGCAGCAGTCTCAGTAAAGCGTTTATATTTACGTTTTAAATGGGCTGCTCAGGCCTGTGAAACATTAAAATGTGGGCATTAAATGCTTATTTTGTCATCTTAGCAGGCGCTAATTTCCCCTTCAGGCCTAACCACTCTAGTAACTAAATTAAAAATCTGTTTACTTGTCATGAAATGATCACTAATGTGTGTTTATAGTATATTTACCTGATTTTTAATATATATCTTGTGCCTTTCTCACTCTCACGCATTAGGAGAACACATGCTAAAACGTAGACGCACGCAAAAACTAAAACGCAATATTATTCATTCAACAGCCACCAGACGTCGTATTATGCTACGTAACTTACATAAAAAAATTATTTGGCGTCGTCGTATGTTTGCTATGCAGCAAATGATAGAAGTAGATTCAAATAAGGTTAACTAGTCACTAATTTGGCGAGCTGCTTTTTTAGCCGCTTTAATTTGTTCTCGGCGTTGTTTAAAAAACGCCGAAATAGTACTACCACAGGTTTGACCAAGCACCCCACCTAATACCTCTACCTGATGGTTCAGCCTCGGCTCTTGCAATAAGTTCATAATAGACCCAGCCGAGCCTGTTTTAGCATCTGGCGCACCGTAGACGAGGCGCTTTATTCTGCTATGCACTAACAGCCCGGCACACATAGAGCATGGCTCTAACGTAACGTACAAAGTGCAATCAATTAAACGGTAATTATTTAAAGCTCTCCCTCCTTCACGCACTGCAATCATTTCGGCGTGCGCAGAGGGGTCGTTATCAGTAATTGAACGATTATAACCCGCTGCAATAAGCGTGTTATCTTTCACAAGGACAGCTCCTACCGGAATTTCGCCCAATTGCTGCGCCTTATTGGCATAAACTAATGCCTGCTCCATCCAATACTCATCGCTTTTAAGATCGTTCATAGTGCTTACTTTAAATAAATTTTCTTTCGGTATTATATCAACTTGCCTGTTTAAAATGCGTAATTGATTAAATTATTGCAAAAATAAAACAAAATAATGTGGTTTATCGTGGCTCATAGAGTGTGATTTACGCTATAATCTCACGCTTTTTTTATTTAGCTCACAACACAGGTAGCAAATGAAATTTCCTGGACGCCGCAGACATAAACATTATTTTCCAGTGGAGGCTAAAGATCCACTTACTAATCAGCTAAACGCAACTGAGCGATTACAACGTAGCTACATTACGGGTATCGATCAGATCGTTGTTGATATTGAAGCCAAAGTCGATCAGGCTTTTTTAGACGAGTTTCAACTTCGCCGAGGAATGTCGCAAGTTATTGATAGCGATATTACTAACGCACTTTACGACCGTTTAAAACTAAACGACATGGTTGATTACGAATTTGCCGGTGGCACCATTGGTAACACAATGCATAACTACTCTGTACTAGCAGATGACCGTTCAGTATTGCTCGGTGTTATGAGTGAAAACATAAAAATTGGCAGCTATGCCTATCGCTTTTTATGTAACACATCAAGCCGCGTTGATTTAGACTATTTACAACCAGTAGATGGCCCTATTGGCCGTTGTTTTACCTTAATTGATGAAACAGGCGAGCGTACATTCGCAATTAGCGCCGGTTTAATGAATCACTTAAAGCCTGAGTCTATCGATAAACACTTAATTGAGCAGTCATCAGCACTTGTGATCAGCGCCTACCTAATGCGTACACAGGGTGATGAAACAATGACTGAAGCGACCATGCAAGCAGTTAAATACGCTAACGATGCAGGTGTACCGGTAGTTTTAACACTCGGCACTAAGTTTTTAATTGAGCAAGATCCAACCTGGTGGGCTAACTTTGTAAACGAGCATGTCGATATACTTGCCATGAACGAAGAAGAAGGGCTAGCAATTACTGGCTTTGAAGACCCGTTATTAGCCGCAGACAAAGCACTTGACTGGGTAGACTTAGTTATTTGTACCGCTGGCGAAAAAGGCTTATTTATGGCAGGTTACGTTGATGAAAGCTTTAAACGTGCAACCGAGTACCCACTATTACCAGGTGCCATTGCCGATTTTAATCGCTATGAATTTTCTCGTGCAATGAAAAAATCCGATTGCGAAAACCCGATAAAAGCGTATAGCCATACGGCGCCATTCATGGGTGGGCCTGATTCAATCAAAAACACCAATGGTGCTGGCGATTGTGCGTTGGCTGCCGTGTTACACGATTTATCAGCAAACGTTTATCATAAGTTAAATGTCGCTAACTCAGCAAAACACGAACAAAAGGCCATTACCTACTCTTCTCTTGCACAAATTAGTAAGTACGCTAACCGCGCAAGTTACGAGGTATTAGTACAGCACTCTCCACGTTTATCACGTGGGTTACCAGAGCGCGAAGACTGCCTAGAGCAAGTGTACTGGGATCAATAAATAGGGAACTGTGCGTGCTCCCTATTGCGGTATTTTAGAAAATCGAAATATCGAGCTTTTTAGATAGCAGCTCTAATGCTGCTATCCCCGCCACCGAGTTACCAAATTCATTAAGCCCTGGTGAATATACTGCCACTGTAAACTTACCCGGTAATACCGCTAATATAGTGCCTGACACACCCGACTTACCCGGCATACCCACTCTGTAGCCAAAGTCACCTGCCGCATCATATAAGCCGCTGGTGAATAAAATCGAATTTAATTGTTTATTCTGGCGACTACTCAAAACGCGCTTACCCGAGCTGTAATCAACCCCTTTATTCGCTAAAAAGTTATACGCTCTAGCTAACTCAATACAGTTAAGCTCAATCGCACAAAAATTGAAGTAAGACCAAAGTACATCATCGACGTCATTCTCAAAATTACCAAACGACTTCATTAAATGCGCCATTGCCGCATTTCTATGCCTAAATTCGTACTCAGAATTGGCCACTTTTTTATCAATCACTATTGCACTATTACCTGCAAGTAACCTAAACGTTTCAAGCATTGAGTGGCGAGGTGCGGATAATCGACTGTACAAAGCATCGCACGTCACAATCGCGCCAGCATTAATGAAAGGATTACGTGGTACGCCTTTTTCGAACTCTAACTGCGTAAGAGAATTAAACGCGGTTCCTGAGGGCTCTTTACCTACCCGATGCCATAGCTCGTCGCCATAGCGCTGTAGCGCCATTGTAAGCGTCATTACTTTAGAAACTGACTGAATAGTAAAACGTTTTGAGCAATCACCCGCACAAATGGTTTCGCCATCAGTGGTATAAATAGCAATAGAAAACTGCTCGCTAGAAACCTCAGCAAGTGCAGGTATATAATCCGCAACTTTACCTTGTGATAACAAAGGGCGCACTTCGTGTGCTATTTCATCTAGTACAGTTTGGTAGTCAGCAGTGGGCAATTGACACCTCTATTTTGGCATTTATAAAAATTTGATTTTAACACGCACAACTTCTGCACGCCTAGCTATGTTACATGAATAAAATAGCAGATAAGCATGAACTTAATGTTTATTTTCAAAGTGATATTTTCTATATCAAAGCAATACTAATCCGCAATAAGCCTTAATCATTTTGCCGGGCTATAAAAACTGATTACACTGAGCACGATGTGCGCCTTGACTTTGCCTATAATGGCTTAGCTTTCTATAAGGATATGAATGTTATGGCTCAAAGAATTTACAAGCGCGGGCATTACAAAGACTGAGTTAGCATGAGATCTTGGCTTTTTATTAAACTCCAGACAGCAAAAAACCCGTTACATCGCTGTAACGGGTTTCTTTAATTTGAATCCTGGTAATGTCGTAGTACCCACAGCGGTGGAGAGTCAAATAGCAAATGGAATATTATCATTGCGTCGGGAGTCGCTACGCTCGCCCGACCTACATTCTAGAAGTAGATTAGTGTGTATTAATTGTACGTATTTAACTTTTCTTCAGACGTAAAAAAGCCCGGCTCTTTCGAGCCGGGCTTTCTCGTATTTGAATCCTGGCAATGTCCTACTTTCACAT
>NZ_DCYU01000010.1:35776-56071 GCF_002331165.1 Pseudoalteromonas sp. UBA2102 | reverse complement strand
ATCTTCACACACAATATAAAGATTCTTTTAAGCGAGGCTAACTTTTATGCCTCAAGCTTATGACTAGAGCCTTGCTCTGTGTCTATGGTTAAACTTTAGAGTGTTAGCTCCAATTTGACAAACGAGAAAAATAAACCTAATAGGTGAAAAAAACTAAACTATAGACCTTGGTCTAATACATTAAGCTTGCGTTTATTTAAAACAGAGGTTGGACAATAAATACACAGGTACAAAAAAAGCGCCATAAGGCGCTTTTTGTCATTAAGCTACGGCTTAAATAATTTGGTTTTCTTTCCAGGCTTGCTCTTTAGCCATACGCTTTTTACGCTTATCACATGGATCGTCACAATCACAGGCTTTATCAATACCTACCGAGCCTAATCCACCGCAACTACTTGCCATAGATTTTCTTTGCACGATCATACCAACAGCCATAGCTATCACGATTAAAATTAATAAACCAAATGTAAGAAGAAAAAGTGACATTGCTTAGCCCCTATTGATCAGCAATAAATTATGCTCAAACATTGTTGAGCGACCGCTAAATTATACACCCAAAACCCACATAGATGCGAGAGAAGTCTATTTCAAAAAATAGGTTGTAATATGCGTTTAGCACGAATAAAGTTTTAGCTAAACGCTATTATATTACAAATAAGGCTTAAATGCAGTGCTCGCGTAAGTCACAATGCCTTTGTCTGATTTAGCCATTAAGTACACAGGTAAATCGTGCTTTTCAGCGTATGCTTTAGCATTCTCCATTCCCATAACCGTTAATGCGGTTGCTAAGCCATCTGCGGTCATTGCACTAGGATGTAATACAGTAACCGACACTAAGTCATGTTTGATTGGCATGCCTGTTACTGGGTCAATTAAATGAGTGTAAGTTTCGCCATCCATTTTATAAAAAATACGGTAGTCACCTGATGTTGCAATGCCATTCGTACCGGGCGCTAATACACGGTGAACTTTTCGCTCGCCTGGTGGCGCATCTGGCTGCTCTATCGCGATTTTCCAATCTTGGTTATTTGGCTTTTCACCGCCAATGCGCAGCTCCCCACCTATTTCTACCATGTAGTTACTAATATTTTGGCTTTCAAGTAATTGCGCTACTTTATCAATGCCATACCCTTTCGCTGTGGCCGAAAACGACAGCTCTAAACCATCAACTGTTTTAGCAAGGCCCTGCTCAGTAAGATTTAGTTTATCTACACCAATTTTTTCAATCATTGCAGCAAGTGCTTCATCACTTGGGCGCTTAGTTGGTTTTTTATCAGGTCCAAAGCCCCATAAATCTATTAACGGGCCCATCGTTACATCAAGCGTTTTGGTCGACTTACCTAAACGAATCGATTCACTCACCACAGCCCTAAAGTCTTCACTAATTGGCATAACCTGGTTGGCGGGTAATTTATTAAATGTGTTAATTTCAGAATCGGGGATATACGTAGACATAGACTGATTAACCGCTTTCAATTGCGTATCTATTTGCTGCTGTAATTTAGTGGCATCAACGCTTTTATCGTCGGCAAAGTATTTAATATGATAGGTGGTGCCCATCGTTTTGCCTTCTAAAAATACCTCCTGAGGTGTTTTATCAGCCCCACAGCCAGAGATAAATAGCATTATAGTTAATAAAAAAATACTGATAGCGCCTTGAGAACTGCTTACTCTGTTCATTAAATTAGCCCATGTAAAATAAAATAAAAAAAGCCCCGTTGCACAATGTGCGACGAGGCCCGTATTTTAACCAAAACTAAGCTGTTTTGATATGGGTGTTAGCCACCGAAGTCATCTAGTAAGATGTTTTCGTCTTCTACACCTAGGTCTTTAAGCATGCCGATAACAGCCGCGTTCATCATTGGAGGACCACACATGTAGAACTCACAATCTTCTGGCGCTTCATGATCTTTCAAGTAGTTTTCATAAAGTACGTTATGGATAAAGCCTGTGTAACCTTCCCAGTTATCTTCTGGTTGTGGGTCAGACAATGCGGTATGCCATACAAAGTTATCGTTTTCAGCTGCTAAGCCATCGAAATCTTCAACATAGAACATTTCACGCTCAGAACGTGCACCATACCAGAAACTAATCTTACGCTTAGAGTTTAAACGCTTAAGTTGGTCAAAGATATGTGAACGCATTGGTGCCATACCTGCACCACCACCTACGAATACCATTTCAGCGTCGGTGTCTTTAGCGAAGAACTCACCAAATGGACCTGAAATAGTTACCTTGTCGCCTGCTTTAAGTGACCAAATGTACGATGACATTTTACCACATGGTAGGCTCAGGTTTCTTGGCGGCGGCGTAGCAATACGCACGTTAAGCATGATAATGCCTTCTTCTTCTGGGTAGTTAGCCATTGAGTATGCACGAATTGTTTCATCGTCTACTTTTGACTCCAGGTCGAAGAAACCAAAGTGATTCCAGTCGCCACGATACTCTTCAGGAATATCGAAATCTGCGTATTTAACATGGTGAGCAGGCGCTTCGATTTGGATGTAACCACCCGCACGGAAAGGCACTGATTCGCCATCTGGAATTTGTAGCTTAAGCTCTTTAATGAACGTTGCTTTGTTATCGTTAGAGATAACTTCACAATCCCATTTTTTAACACCGAAAATTGACTCTTCAAGTTCAATTTCCATGTCGTTTTTAACATTTACCTGACACGCTAAACGACAGCCTTCACGGGCTTCACCTTTAGAAATGTGATCAAGTTCTGTTGGTAAGATATCGCCACCACCTTCTTTAATGTGTACACGACACTGACCACAAGAGCCACCGCCACCACATGCAGATGATACGAAAATACCTGATTCAGATAGCGCGCCTAAAAGCTTGCTACCTGCTGATGTTTTAATGGCTTTGTCTGGATCGCCATTAATACCGATGATGATGTCACCGCTTGCAACTAACTTAGATTTAGCACCAATGATAACTAAAACTAGTAGTACAACGATAGCGATGAAAACACCAACGCCTAAGAAAATCTCATAACTCATGATTTATCCTCGCTACCTTTACAGTGAAATACCAGAGAATGACATAAAGCCAAGACCCATTAAACCAACAGTGATGAAGGTAATACCTAAACCACGTAGGCCATCTGGCACGTCTGAATATTTCATTTTCTCACGGATACCTGCAAGTAATGTAATTGCAAGCGCCCAACCAACACCAGCGCCAACACCATAAACAACAGACTCGCCGAAGTTATAGTTACGCTCAACCATGAATGATACCGCACCAAAAATCGCACAGTTAACTGTGATTAGTGGTAAGAAGATACCTAATGCGTTGTAAAGTGCAGGGAAAAACTTATCTAATGCCATTTCCAAAATTTGCACGAGTGCTGCAATAACACCAATGAACGTTAAGAAACGTAAAAAGCTAAGGTCTGCTTCAGGGTAACCAAGCCACTCTAATGCACCCGGTGCAAGTACGGCATGGTAAACCAAGTTATTTACTGGTACAGAAATACCCAGTACCACAATAACGGCTACACCTAGGCCAATTGAAGTAGTTACTTTTTTAGATACTGCTAAGAAAGTACACATACCTAGGAAGAAAGCTAAAGCTAAGTTTTCAATAAAAACCGCTTTTACAAATAAACTAATATAATGTTCCACTGCTTGCCCCTTACGCTTTAGCTTCTACTTGGTCTTTCTTATAAGTACGAAGTACCCATATGAATAAACCAATGATGAAGAATGCACTCGGTGGTAAAATCAATAGACCCATAGGTTGATACCAACCACCATCTTGTACTAATGGGATAATATCAACACCGAATAGTGTTCCCTTACCAAATAGTTCACGAATGAAACCAACAGTAAGTAATACCACTGAGTAGCCTAAGCCATTACCAATACCATCTAAAAATGACATAAGTGGTGGCGACTTCATTGCGTACGCTTCAGCACGACCCATTACAATACAGTTAGTAATGATTAGGCCAACGAATACAGAAAGCTCTTTCGCCGTAGCGTAAGAGAATGCTTGTAACACTTGGTCTACAACAATTACTAGTGAAGCAATGATCGTCATCTGTACGATAATACGTACTGATGAAGGTATGTGGTTACGAATGCTTGAAATGAACAAGCTAGAAAACGCCGTTACTAATGTCAAAGCAATTGACATGATTAAGGCATTTTTTAAGCTAGACGTTACCGCCAGAGCAGAACAAATACCAAGTACTTGTAATGCGATTGGGTTGTTAGCTAAAACCGGACCAAATAGGACCGACTTCATTTCTTTAGTATCAGCCATTATTTCAACGCTCCTTCACGTACCTTCGCAAGGAAAGGACCAAAGCCGTTTTCACCAGTCCAAAAGTCAACTGTGTGATCAACACCATTAGAAGTTAGTGTAGCACCTGATAAACCATCAATTTGATGTTCGTTGCTAGCACCGCTTTTCATAATGTTAATAGGTAACTCTTTACCTTGCCATTTAGCTGTCCATTGTGGGTTTTGAATTTCGCCACCCAGGCCTGGTGTTTCGCTATGCTTGTAAAAGTTGATGTTTTTAACTGTTTCGCCATCGCTTTCAAGCGCTAAGAAACCATACATTACACCCCAAAGGCCGTAACCTTGGATAGGTAAAATGATTGCATCTGTAGAACCATCTTCTTTTTTAGAGATGTAAACAGGTGAGTTTTTAGTCATACGCTGAATACCAGCGATGTCCTTAATCCCTTCTGCTTTAAGTGCAAAACTTCTTTGTTGGTCGAATTTCGATTTTTCGAAATCAAATGAGTTTGGATCAGCATCTTCAACAAATTCGCCAGTGTCCATATCAACAACACGTGCTTCGATTTTGCCATCGAATGTGTCAGATACAGAGTTTGCGATTTCAATATCAGCTGCTGCTAAGATATTACGTTGAATATCTTGAGTTTTATTAGCTTGCTGTAAAGGACGAAGCTGTACAGAAGCAAACGATACAATAATTGCACACACTAAACATAGTGCTACAACAACCGTTAACGTTTTGCCGATTGATTCGTTATTACTAGACATTACGTGCCAACCTCCGCTTGATATTAGCTTGCACTACAAAGTGATCGAACAGTGGAGCAAATAAGTTAGCAAATAAGATTGCTAGCATCATGCCTTCTGGGAAAGCAGGGTTTACTACACGGATCATAACTACCATAAAGCCAATAAGCGCGCCGTATGCGAACTTACCTTTATCGGTAAATGCAGCTGATACAGGGTCAGTAGCCATAAAGAACATACCAAACGCAAAACCACCCAGTACTAAATGCCAATGCCAAGGCATTGCAAATACAGGGTTGCTCTCAGAGCCAACCGCATTTAATAAGAATGCAGTTGCCACCATACCTAGGAATACACCTAGTACAATGCGCCAAGAAGCGATGCGAACGTAAATTAAGAATAAGCCACCAATAAGCACAGCAAGCGTAGATGTCTCACCTACAGAACCTTGAATGAAACCGTAAAACGCATTCCACCATAGCTCCATGTTGCTGTAATCAAGAGTGCCTACAAACGCTTGACCTAGCATAGTTGCACCAGAGAACGAGTCTACTGCAGTCCATACTGTGTCACCTGAGATTTGTGCAGGGTATGCGAAGAATAAGAACGCACGGCCCGCTAATGCAGGGTTTAAGAAGTTACGGCCTGTACCACCAAAGATTTCTTTAGCAATAACAACACCAAACGTAATACCTAATGCCACTTGCCATAAAGGAATAGTCGCAGGCAAAATAAGTGCAAATAATACAGAGGTTACGAAGAAACCTTCGTTAACTTCATGCTTACGCACAGAAGCAAATAGTACTTCCCAAAAACCACCTACTGCAAAAGTAACGGCGTATATTGGTAAGAAGAAACATGCCCCGTAGAACATTTTAGCGCCCCAGCCCGACTCAGCGGTTAATTCACCACCAAATAACTGGAACAAGCCAACCTGCCAAGAGTTTGCTAGTTCAAAACCTTGTGCTAAAGCACCCGCGGCCTGATGACCGATGTTGAACATACCAAAAAACATAGCTGGGAACGTCGCCATCCACACTAAAATCATCATGCGTTTTAGGTCGATATTATCGCGAACGTGAGTTGCGCCTTTATTTACATAACCTGGCGTGTAAAAAATAGTCGCGGCTGCTTCATACAGGGCGTACCATTTTTCGTGTTTACCACCTGGTTCAAAATGCGGCTCAATGTCTTCTAAAAATTTCTTTAAACCCATCTCTTAGCCTTCCTTCTCGATCGTTGTTAAGCAATCGCGTAGGATAGAACCATACTCGTATTTGCCCGGACAAACGAAGGTA
Organism: Pseudoalteromonas sp. UBA2102; assembly: GCF_002331165.1. NCBI lineage: Bacteria > Pseudomonadati > Pseudomonadota > Gammaproteobacteria > Alteromonadales > Pseudoalteromonadaceae > Pseudoalteromonas > Pseudoalteromonas sp. UBA2102. Next base: position 49,764 of record NZ_DCYU01000010.1, on the reverse strand, counting down.
CATAACGCTAAATCTTCTTCATCAAGTTCAAGCGCACCTAATGAAATTGCACTGTCTAAGTCACGTGAAATTAAGTCACGTAATAATAGGGTTGGCAAAATATCTAGCGGCATTACGCGCTCGTAGCTACCAATTGGTACCATGGCACGTTTTGAACCACCTGTAGACGTTGTCATTTTAAATAAACGACTCGGTGCAAGGTGAGAAAGGAATGTACGCGTTACAGAGAATTTATCACTACCTGGTGCAATCCAACCAAACAGCTCTTTTTCGCGACCTTCAAGTAAAACAGATACTTGAACGTGGTAGCGACCTAAGAATGCATGAGGACCTGAAGAAATAGCGCCAGATAAAACAGAACCAGAAATAACACGGTTATCACCGTCTTCTAATTCGCCTGCCACTAAATCATCTAATGAAGCACCTAGTTGAGTTTTCACTAAACGAGGGTTTTTAACGCGAGGACCTGCAAGCGAAATAACACGGTCTGTGTTGATTTCACCAGTAAGGAATAAGTGACCATACGCGATAACGTCTTGGTAACCAATATGCCAAACTTGTTTATTAACAGATACTGCATCAAGGTGATGAATATGAGTACCAACTAAGCCTGCTGGATGCACGCCACCGAACTCATGTACTTCTACTTGAGCGATAGACGAGCTAGGAACTTGACTGCCAGCTTGCTTACATACAAATACTTTGCCATCGGTCAAACGCGAAACAACAGCAAGACCCGCTTCAAATGCAGCTGCATTTTCGGCAATAATTACTGCAGGATCTGCAGCAAGAGGGTTTGTGTCGATAGCGGTTACAAATATAGAGCTAGGATTTGCATCCAACGCAGCTATTTTGCTAAATGGGCGAGCACGAAGTGCTGTCCATTGACCTGACTGAACAAGTACTTCTTTGGCTTTTTCACGCGATAAGCTTGCAAGCTCATCTGCATTGAAAGAGTCAAAGGTGATTTGCTCACTGCCGTTTACTTCAATAACAACAGATTGCAGCACACGTTTAGCACCACGATTAATTTCTTTTACTGTACCAGAAGCTGGTGCAGTAAATAGGACGCCTGGGTTCTTTTTGTCTTCAAAAAGTACCTGGCCTTTTTTGACTTGGTCATCCACACGAACATGCATGGTTGGACGCATACCGATAAACTCTTCACCTAGCACAGCTACACGTTTGATGGCAGAACCATCATGAATAACTTGCTGAGGCGCGCCCTCTATGGGTAAATCCAGACCTTTTTTTATGTTGATCATACGCACTTGCATTAATTAACGGAAAGAAACTGAAAAATCGTATCAACCACGTCGCCACTTGAGTTATCCAAGATATATCAAGGTACAAAAGAACAACTTGCTAGGAATATCAAACAAGCAACGCAGTAAAACTCCTCACATATTGCTTCGATTTTAACATCATTATGTACGACTATGCGAGTGTATTTATGAAAATTATACGACAGAAACGCTTATTTAGTTTTGTTAAGTGTTTTAAATAAAAATCAAGGTAGACCAAAGTGGTAGCCTAAGCACCTAACTGCCACAAAATATCTAAAACACTAAAAGCAAAAAAGCCGCAATAAGCGACTTTTTATAATTACAAAGTGTGATTAGTCAATCATGTTTGCAATTGGCTTCACTGCATCTACATCTTGCTCATAGTCAACAGCGTCAATGCCAAAACCAAATAAACGTAAAAATTCGTTATGGTAGCCTACATAATCGGTTAGCTCATCAATTGAGCTCGTATCTACTTTATCCCAAACAGCTTGCACACGTGCTTGTACATCGTCCTCTAGCTCTTTGTAGTTTTGGAATAAGTGGCCGCCCTCGTCAAAGCGTGGGTTTTCACCGTATAGGTTTTCGCTAAATAAAGCATGAATTTGCTCAATGGTGCCTTCATAAGTGCCATCGGCTTTCATTACTTTAAATAAAGCAGAGATATATAGCGGCATAATAGGAATAGCAGAGCTTGCCTGAGTAACAACAGCATTTAAAGACGACACATAGGCTTGACCATTTAAATCTTTTGTCGATTCTTTAATTGCAGCAGTTGCTCGGTCTAAATCTTCTTTTGCTTTACCTATTGTTGCGTGCCCGTAGATTGGCCACGTTAACTCTTTACCTATATAAGTATAAGCCGTGGTTTTAAAGTTATCGGCTAGTACGTCTGCTTCTTTTAATGCATCAATCCACATTTCCCAATCTTCACCGCCCATCACTTTAATGGTGTTGTCGATGTCATCTTGGCTTGCGGCTTCTACTGTTACTTCGTCAATTTCGCGCTTTGACGTATTTAAATTTTTTGTAGTTACAGCACTGCCAATAGGTTTAAGTGTAGATGAATACACCTCACCTGTATTTGGATCGGTACGACGAGGCGATGCTAAGCTGTAAATAATACAGTCTACTTTGCCTAAATCTGCTTTGATTGTCTCGATTGCTTTTTGCTTAATTTCGTTAGAAAACGCATCGCCATTAATATTTTTTGACCAAAGCCCAGCTTCATCTGCAGCGTCTTGAAATGCTGCTGTATTGTACCAACCAGCAGAACCTGTTTTACGCTCTGTACCTTCTTTTTCAAAGAAAATACCCAGTGTTTTAGCCCCACCGCCAAATGCCGCCGTAATACGAGACGCTAAGCCGTAACCAGTAGATGCACCAATTACGAGTACATTTTTAGGCGCATCTTTTAATTCGCCTTGTTGTTTTACATAGTTAATTTGCTCTTGAACATGCTCTGCACATCCTACAGGGTGTGCGTTAGTACAAATAAATCCACGAATTTTAGGCTTAATGACCATTGATCATCCTATATCTTTTACAATAAAAATTAGCGCTAGTTTAAAGGCTAATACTAAAAACACTGATCTGATCAGTTAAACCTGATCAAATACCCCTATTATATTGGCTAACGTACATTGTGGTTAATTTAGCTTTGAGCCGCCCATACAATTTGGAGAGTCAGGTGCTTCGCCACCCTGCTCTGAAAATTCATCTGGCGTGTACGTATGAATTGCTAAGGCATGAATGTGATTTGCTAGCTCATCTTTTAGTACTTCGTTAATTTGGCGGTGGCGCTGTAGTAATCGTTTACCCGCAAACTCTTCACTTACCACAATTACTTTAAAATGCGACTCAGTACCGGCGCTGTGCATATGGCTTTCGTTAATTACGTTTAAATGCTTACAGGCAATCGCGCTACTAAGCTTGTCTTGAATTTGTTGTTGCATTGACATTAAAACACCATATTTAGTCACTGATTTGTGCAGCTACTATAACAAGTTAATTTAACTAACTAAATTGCTTTTGCTTAATGTGCTCAATAAAGCGGTACGTTAAGCTGATCCGTGGGTGAGCAAGCGTTGTTTGTTTGGGGATTGCGTGCTGGTAGTCGCGCTGACTATGCCCACTCATCACTAAGCAACTGCCGCTTTGTAATTTTAAGTCGGTGACTTTATTCGTGGCTTTTTGTTTTAATTTGAGTACGCGCTCAGCACCAAGCGATATACATACAATGGTAGGTTCAGGGCCTAGTTCTATTTCATCATCACTGTGCCAGCCCATGGTGTCGTTACCATCACGGTAATAATTGACTAATAACGAATTAAGCGGCTTATTTAAATGTCGCTCTAAACGTTTTCGCATTGCTAAAAGCACCTCATCCCACGGCTCTACTATTTGTTTACTGTGTGAGTAACCATATTCAATATTTAAGTCGCTCATAAAGCATTGCAAACGTGGAATGGGCCCTGTTCTGCCATACACAGTGACATTAGGCTGCTGCCAATTAAGATTTTTTTGTAAATAATAAAATAAATCGAGGCTTTTTTGCGCACTAAGCGCCTTACTTTGATAAGAAAAGCCGTTTGGTAACTGTTGGGGGTTGGCGTTTTGCCGTTGCATGTTAGAATTTACCTACATTAGATTACTGATCAACAAACCATTATGACGACGCAAGCCCAGCTAGGCGATAAAACATTTACTCTTGAACGTTTCCCTTTGGATCAAAAAAACCGCAGTTTACAAGCGTGGGATTCGGCCGACGAGTACCTTATCAATTATGTTAACGAACATCACCCTGATTGTCGCTCATTACTAATTTTAAACGACGCGTTTGGTGCTCTTGCCTGTTATTTTAGTGAATTAACGGTTTGTTCAGTTAACGATTCTTATATTAGCCACCAAGCTGCAGCCTATAATTTAAAAGAAAATAAACTATCAACAGCCCAATTTACACAGTTAGATAGCTTATCTGCGCTGCCTGAAGAGGTTGATTTAGTACTTATAAAAATACCGCGTAACGTCGGGTTTTTACAGTTTCAATTAAGCGAGTTGAGTGAAGTACTTGCCCCTGGCACACCGGTTATTGCCGCGGGTAAAACAAAGGAAATTCATAACTCAACTATAAAAGCGTTTGAGCAATTTATTGGCGAAACCAAAACAAGCTTGGCCGTTAAAAAGTCGCGTTTAATATTAAGTACAGCTAAAGGCGGTTATAAAGAAGCTAACTTCCCAGTAAGTTGGCAGCTTGAAGGCACTGATTTTAATATAACGAACCATGCCAATGTGTTTTCGCGCGATTCGTTAGATATAGGTGCACGGTTCTTTTTTAATTACTTGCCGCAAACCTCAAAAGCAAAAAGTATTATCGACTTAGGTTGTGGTAATGGTGTGGTGGGTTTAATGACGTTATCACGCTGTCCAAATGCGTCGGTAACCTTTGTTGATGAGTCGTACATGGCGGTCGAATCTGCACGTTTAAATGTAGAACTTAACCAAGCAAATAAATTTGATGATTGCCAATTTATAGAAAACGATTGTTTAACCGGCTTTGCAAGAGACAGTGTGGATATGGTGTTGTGTAACCCTCCATTTCACCAAGCCCAAGCTGTTACCGACCACATTGCGTGGCAAATGTTTAAACAAGCAAAAGATACATTAAAAGAAGGTGGCGAGCTGCGTATTATTGGTAATCGTCATTTAGATTATCACGATAAATTAAATCGTATGTTTGGTAACTGTAAGCTATTAGGTTCAAACAAAAAGTTTGTAGTGCTCAGCGCAACTAAAAATAGTGGGATGCTATAAAATGAAATTAACTAAATTTATTTTAGCCTGTTGCTCCATGCTGGTGTTTAGCGCATGCAGTAACCAGCCAAACCAAGTGATATTAAACCCGGTTTATAAAAGTGGCCAAATTAGCGTTATTTCAGCTAGTTTAAGTACCAGCGTTATTGATTTACGTGGTGACAGCGCAACCCTTAAGCTTGTTGAGTCGGGTAAAACCAAAACCTTTGCCAGCCAAGATATTGTAACTTCTGTTAAAAGCGTATTAGATAGCGCGCTAAACCGTAACGGGGCAAGTATTTCAAACCTAGCAACAACCCGCTTTGAACTAGACATTCATGCCTTACAAGCACAAGTGACTGAAAAGCTCATGAGCCATACCAGCGAAGCGCACATTGAGCTAGGCGTACGGGTTATTCGCTCTACCAGCAATTTTAGTAAAGTGTATCGTGGCAGTGCTAATTTAGAAGGGCCGCTGAGCCATGACCGCGCCAAAATTGAAGGTCAACTCAATAAGTTGACGGAACAAATTATAACCCGCATTGTATCGGACCCAGAATTAATTGAATTTTTAGAAGGTTAACAATGAAACGATTTTTAATCTGCTTAAGCCTACTATTTAGTGTAAGCACCTTTGCCGCGCAAGAAGGCCGTTTTGTCCAAAAAGACAATATTTTTCCGCGTGTAGAAATAGTCACGTCATTGGGTAGCATTGTGGTTGAGCTAGACCGCTCAAAAGCCCCTATTACGGTAAATAACTTTTTAACCTACGTAATGGATAAAAGTTACCAAGGCAGTATATTCCACCGTGTAGAACGTGATGTTGAAAACGACCGTGACTTTGTAATACAAGGCGGTGGCTACGATAAAGACCTTGATGGCTTACACGAAAACGACCCTATATTTAACGAAAGTGGCAACGGTTTAAAAAATGATATGTACAGCATCGCTATGGCGTATCAAGACCGTGAACCGCATTCAGGAACTCGCCAATTCTTTTTTAATATGGATGATAACGATCATTTAAACCCAGGTAGAGATTGGGGCTTTGCCGTGTTTGGCAATGTAATGGATGGTTACGACACGCTAGATAAAATTATGGCTGTAGAAACCGGCTTTAATGAAAAAATTGGCTACGACTTTGTACCAAAAACGCCCGTTGTTATTTTAAATATTAAAGTACTTGAGCAAACCCCATTATAAATCACTGAGGTGCAATTAAGTTGCACCCAACGCCAATGAAGGCCCTATGAGCAAAACCCTCTCAGTAAGCGAATATTTCTCGTATTTTAAAGATAAACGTTTAATCAATATTTTTATATTTGGTATGAGCAGTGGTTTTCCATGGGTACTGATTGGCTCTGTGATGTCGGCTTGGCTAAAAGACGAAGGCCTAAGCCGCAGTATGATTGGCTTATTTGGTATTGTATTTGGCGCATATAGCATTAATTTTATGTGGTCGCCGCTTATTGATAGAACCAAACTGCCGTTATTGTACAAATGGTTTGGGCAACGTCGTAGTTGGATTTTATTTTGCCAAAGCTTTATGTTTATTGGCACCCTGCTTTTAGCGGGGCTTGATTTAAAAGAAAACTTAGCGATTGCCGCCGGCTTGTGTTTACTCATCGCAGTCGCCTCTGCCACACAAGACATAGCAATTGATGCTTTTAGAATAGACACATTAAGCGAAAACGAATCTCATAAAGCTACTGCAGCTGCTGCTATGGCCACATCGGGTTGGTGGACAGGTTACGCATTACTGGGCGCTATTCCTTTTTACATGGCCGATATCCCCTCTTTAGATTGGCCACAAGTGTATTACTTTTTAGCCGCTGTTATGTTGATACTAATGAGCGGCGTGTTATTTGCCAAAGAGCCTAAATCAAACCGAGAAGCTGTTCACGCAGAGCTTGAGCGTGTATACCTTGAAAAACTAGCCAGCATTAAGCAAACGCCCTTTACTAAAGTGATTGCTTGGCTTGGCGTTACAGTGGTTGATCCCTTTAAAACCTTTTTTGCTAAAAATGGGGTTAAAACAGCCCTTGCCTTATTAGCATTTATTTTCTTATTTAAAATAGGCGAAGCTTTTTTAGGGCGTATGTCGATTGTTTTTTATAAAGAAATAGGCTTTAGCAACAGCGACATAGCCACTTTTTCAAAAGTAGGTACTGCAGTACTCACCATTGCTTTTACCTTTGTGGGCAGCTTGTTCAATCAAAAGTACGGCATTGTAAAAGGGTTATTTATAAGTGGCGTTGCTATGGCGGGGTCTAATTTAGCATTTTCGGCTATTGCGCTGGTTGGCCCTAATTTAGGCTTATACGCTTTTGCTATTGTCATTGATGGCTTTACTCAGGCTTGGTCGTTAGTGGCTATGGTGGCATTTATATCGATGTTATGTGACCGAGCATTTAGTGCAACACATTATGCATTACTGGCTTCGCTTGGGAATTTAGGGCGTACATTGCTTTCAAGTTACAGTGGTGTGGTTATTGATGATTGGCTAATGGGAAATTGGGCATTATTTTTTGTGTTAACGGCATTAATGGTAATACCTTCGCTGGTGTTTTTATATTTGATTAGGCATAAGCTCTATCAGTTAGAGCAAAATTACCATAAAAATATGTAATGCATCCCTGCATTAACGTGATTTGCTTAGGCCGTTCAAGTGCCCCTTATAACACCCTAAGCAAAACAATATTAATCCGCTTTAATTAAGCCTAGCGCTTCATGCGGATCAACTTCAAGTGCATTACAGTAACGTACAAACTCAATAACATCTAAGCGGCGTTCTTGATTTTCAATCTTACCGATAAATGAGTGAGGTGTTCCTAGCACTTGTGCCAGGCTACGCATTGTATGACCCTTTTCATGGCGTTTTGTTTTAAGCCATTTAGTTAGCTTTTCGTTTTCTTCAGAAGAAACAGTCTTGCCCATCATTTTACATCTCCTACTAGATGATATGACATACCCGTCAAAGCAGTAGTCACACAATGATTGGAGGCATATAAGCAGATACCCACTACATTATTCAATAGCAAGCTATTGCTTAAATAAGCAAAGGTATTGCTACTTATTCAACCTACCAATCTATTCAGTGCTAACCCGCAAAAATAGGATATAGGTTTATTTTTATTAAGAGTGAAATTTTGCCCGTCTCACTCTTGGATACATTATATACTATTAACAGTTCGGTTAAATAATTAATTACATAGTTTGCATAAATTTACCCAACCACTAACCTTTACTTATGCTGAATATTTAAGTTAACGTACCAAAAATATTAAGTTTTTTCCTAAAAAATTAATTGTAAGATAAAAGCACTTTGTTACAAATTAACGTGCAAATAACCTTGCTGTATTGATGTTTAAACAACAGTAAGGGTAAAAAAGTTCCCATAAATAACGTTTTTTCCCTAACTGAGGGACTAAAGAGGAAGTATGTTTAGAGTCTTATTTTTGTTGCCTATTTTACTATGCTTTTTATGGTTTTTGTTTTTACGTCACTACGGAGTACCCATTAAACAAGGTAAAAAAGGCTTTTTATACATACTTGCCTTTTCTGCTTTTGTATTAGGCTTTTTTGTATTAATAATGCAGTTTACCCATTACAGCCCAATTGAATTTTAGGCATTAAAAAAGCCGCTAACGCGGCTTTAATAGCTAAGCGTAAATTGCTTAAACGCTAAAACTTGCACCACACCCACAGGTAGTCGTTGCATTAGGATTAGATACAAAAAAGCGTGCGCCTTCTAACCCTTCTGTGTAATCCACTTCGCCATCAACTAAGTACTGAATACTCATTGGGTCAATAACCAGGGTCACACCATTTTTAACTATTTCTAAATCGCCAGGATTTGCTTTTTCATCAAAAGTAAAACCATATTGAAAACCAGAACAACCACCACCTGTTACGTAAACACGCAGTTTTAAATCTGGATTTTCTTCTTCGTCGATTAACTGTTTAACACGAACAGCAGCTGCATCGCTGAACTTTATTGGTAATTCTTCAGACATTTTAAAACCCTCAATATCGCAATGGCGTGATTATCTAATACCCGAGTGTTTTAATCAAGTATAGTCAAACATCTCTTGTGCTATCTTAGGCTTTTAACTATTGCTTTAGCCGATACGATAGCAAAATGTGTTTTCAGTGATTGCTGTAATATTTGTTAATATAAGTGTTTAAAATTGCAAAATCACAAGGACTTACCTGCACACTTTTGTTAAACTGCTCGCTGAAAAAATGTGGCGGAGAATACAGCATGTGGCTTGAGCAACTCAGGCGTCGATTAGCAAAACCAAAAACCTCTGTGCAATTATGCTTATTAGGCGTAAGTGCTGGTTTAATTGCTGCATTTTTTATTATTTTATTTCGCTTAACGATTCTGTTTTTTCAAAGCTTATTTTTAGACACTCCCGATAATTTTACTACTATCCCCACTCTTGAACGAGTTTTAATGCCGTTGATTGCTGCGCTACTGATTGCTACATTTGCTGCATTTACTGGCTTTAAGCACTACCGATTAGGCATTCCTTTTGTTATTCATCGTATTAAACGCCACTACGGGCAAATGCCGCTTTACAACACCGTAAACCAATTTGTAGGTGGTGCACTGGCACTTATTAGTGGTTTTTCGGTGGGCCGCGAAGGGCCATCTGTTCATATGGGCGCAACTGGCGCAAGTATATTAGCCGATAAACTTCATTTACCGCATAACGCCATGCGTACATTAAGTGGCTGTGGTGTCGCCGCTGGTATTGCGGCCTCGTTTAATACCCCTCTGGCTGCGGTTATTTTTGTAATGGAAGTGGTGCTACGTGAGTACAAAGTGCATATTTTTGTACCAATTATGCTTGCCGCACTAACTGGTGCATTAGCAACCCAATTTGTGTTTGGTGAAGGCTCAGAGCTTGCACTTATTAGCATTACGCCATTGAGTGGTTGGCATTACCCATATTTAATTTTATGTGGCATGGCCTTAGGGGCAATTGCCTATAGCTTTAATCAAAATTTAATGCTGATCATAAAAACATTTAAACCTTTAAGCATGTTTCCTCGTTTACTCATTGCAGGTTGTATTGCGAGTATTATTGCCTATGCAGTGCCCCAAGCGATGGGTTCGGGTATGAGTGCGATTACTATTGCGGTTGAATCGCCTGAAAACGCGCAGCTACTTACCACTATTTTAATAGCTAAACTGCTAGCGACCTTGTTTGCCATTGGCCTAGGAATACCGGGCGGCTTAATAGGCCCCGTTATTGGGCTAGGTGTATTAACAGGTACTTTAATGGCCTTTTTTGCCCAATTTATAAGCCCAGGTGCTGACATTGCAGGCACATACGGCGTATTAGGAATGGCAGGATTACTCGCAGCTACATTACATGCGCCGTTAGCAGCATTAACTACTGTGATGGAGCTTACGTCCTCGCCAGAGATTATTGTACCGGCCATGTTAGTGATAACAACCGCCTATGTAACGGCGCTGCAAGTATTTGGCAATCGGTCTATATTTTTGCAACAGCTCGATTTTCAGGGGCTACCCTATCATGTATCGCCCGCAACGGAGGCGCTACAAAAAGTGGGCATAATGGATGATATGGATGAGGACTTTAAACTGCTTTATTCAGACGATAAAGAGCAAATTAAAAACACCTTAGACGCCATGGATAGCCAAACCCCTTTAATAGTTTACGATGAAGAAAACGGCTATCGCTTAGCAGAGTACGACCTTACCCTGATGTCGGGCGAAAACATAAATATAAACTACATTAGTTTACAAGGCATTAGCAGCCAGTCGACCTTAGCTGATGCCTTTGATATTTTAAAAGATAAACGCAGCGGCGCCCTGTATGTATACAACTTGCTAGATGATCAGCAGATAATGGGGCTATTACGCTGGGATCAAATAAATAATATTTTAACTATTCGTAACAGCCTACTTTAGGATTCTTATGAGCGCTTTACTAATTTATAAAACACTGCACATTTTTTTTATGATTGCTTGGTTTGCCGGTATTTTTTATTTACCTCGGTTATTTGTATACCACGCAATGAGCGAAGAAAAAGCCTGTAACTCTATGCTTAAAGTGATGGAACGCCGGCTACTCTTTTTTGTTACCCCGTTTGCTATTTTAACGGCCGTTTTTGGTGTACTCACTATTGTAGAATATGGCCGTGAGTGGTTTAGATACAGCATGTGGCTGCACTACAAACTGGTACTGGTCATTATTTTATATCTATATCACGGCTACTGCTTTAAATTACTGAGCGACTTTAAACACGACAGAAATACCAAAACGGACCGCTTTTATCGTATTTTTAATGAGCTCCCAGTTATTGCGCTGCTAATTATTGTTGCGCTTGCGGTAATAAAACCTAATTTATAAGCTGTGTAGCGCATGTTAAACTGCGCTGCAATTTACAATACTTGCTATAACACGCGCGATTGCGTGCCCCATTTTTATGGATTATCGCGCCCCTTTGATTGATTAGGAATAACCCCATGTTAAGTTTCCAAGGTGAACATATACTGTCGGTAAATCAACTCGACAGAGACTGCATTGAGCGTATTTTTGCAGTAGCGAAAAAAATGGAGCCTTATGCTAAAAAACAAAAGCAAACAACAGTGCTAGAAGGCGCTATTTTAGCTAATTTGTTTTTTGAACCAAGCACGCGTACGCGTGTAAGCTTTGGTACTGCCTTTAATTTACTAGGCGGTGGCGTGCGCGAAACAACCGGCATGCAAAGCTCAGCCCTTGCTAAAGGCGAATCGCTTTACGACACTGCGCGCGTTATTTCAGCGTACGCTGATGCCGTCGCTATGCGCCACCCTGATGCAGGCTCGGTAAGCGAATTTGCAGACGGTTGTACCGTACCGGTAATTAACGGTGGCGATGGGCCAAACGAGCACCCTACTCAAGCATTACTTGACTTGCTAACTATTGAGCGTGAACTAAACCGATTTGATCAAAACATTGATGGCATGCATATCGCCTTAGTTGGCGATTTAAAATATGGCCGCACAGTACATTCATTATCTAAATTATTGTGCCATTACAAAAACGTAAAATTTTCGATGGTGGCGCCCGATGGCCTGCAAATGCCAACGAGTATTTTAGATGCGGTAGAAAATGCAGGCCATAAAATACAATTAGTCAACAAAATGGAAGGGAACTTAGCAGCCGATATTGTGTACCAAACACGTATTCAAGAAGAGCGCTTCCCTTCACAAGAAGAAGCTAATAAATACCGTGGCGGCTTTAGAATTAGCCAATCAATTTATAACGCGCACTGTAAGCCAAACTCCGTGCTTATGCACCCGCTCCCACGCGATAGCCGTTTAGAAGCTAATGAGCTTGATAACGACTTAAACAGTAACGACAATTTAGCTATATTCCGCCAAGTACAAAATGGCGTGTTAATTCGTATGGCACTGTTTGCTTTAACCCTGGGCGTAGAAAACAAAGTCGAGCAATATGAAGTAGACGTACCTTGGTTTAGCCGCAAACGCGACAACTAAACACTTTTACCAAGCGACAACTAATAGGATTTTTCATGACAATAAGCCAAGATTTATTTAATCGTGCACAAACTTCAATTCCTGGTGGCGTAAATTCACCTGTACGTGCATTTAACGGTGTTGGTGGCACGCCACTTTTTATTACCAAAGCCGAGGGTGCCTTTACCTTTGATGCCGATGGCAACCGTTATATTGATTACGTAGGTTCGTGGGGCCCGATGATCATGGGCCATAACCACCCAGCTATAAAGCAAGCTGTTCACGAAGCGGTAGAAAACGGTTTAAGTTATGGGGCGCCCACTGAAGCTGAAATTTTAATGGCTGAAAAAGTAAAAGCGCTTGTCCCATCAATCGAAAAAGTACGTATGGTAAGCTCGGGTACCGAAGCCACAATGAGCGCCATTCGCTTAGCCCGCGGCTATACAGGGCGCGATAAAATCCTTAAGTTTGAAGGTTGTTACCACGGCCATGCTGACTCATTATTAGTAAAAGCGGGCTCTGGCGCATTAACCATGGGTGTGCCAAATTCACCTGGTATCCCTGAGGATTTTGCAAAGCACACGCTTACCGTATCGTTTAATAACCTTGATGAAGTAAAAGCTGTATTTAAAAAATACGCAGACGACATTGCCTGTATTATCGTTGAGCCAGTAGCGGGTAACATGAACTGTATTCCTCCTGTAGAAGGCTTTTTAGAGGGCTTGCGTGCAGTATGTGATGAGTACAAATCGGTGCTTATTTTTGACGAAGTAATGACCGGCTTTCGTGTTGCTTTAGGTGGCGCTCAGGCGTATTACAACATCAAACCTGACTTAACATGTTTAGGTAAAGTCATTGGCGGCGGCATGCCTGTTGGTGCCTTTGGCGGCAAAACCGAAATTATGGATTACATTGCGCCAGTAGGTCCGGTTTACCAAGCCGGTACACTTTCTGGTAACCCTATTGCAATGGCTGCGGGTTTAAAATCGCTTGAGCTATTAAGTGAACCAGGTTTGCACGATAAGTTAGAAGCTATTTCTAAAGCTATTTGTGAAGGCTTTGAAGCAGGCGCTAAAAAAGCAGGCATTCCTTTAACCACTAACTACGCAGGCGGTATGTATGGCTTTTTCTTCACTGAAGCAGAAAAAGTAACCACTTATAAACAAGCTACAGAATGTGATTTAGAACGCTTTAAACGCTTTTTCCACCTAATGCTTGAAGAAGGCGTATACCTAGCACCTTCTGCATTTGAAGCAGGGTTTGTGTGTGCTGCGCACACAGAGCAAGAAGTACAAGCGACTATAGAAGCTGCTGAGCGCGCCTTCGCTAAGCTATAAGCATCCAATACATGTGTTAATAATGTGCGTTATTAACTCTGTAGTTAAAAAAAGCCCTTACGGGCTTTTTTT